>NZ_DASUBE010000169.1:0-9451 GCF_035763405.1 Edaphobacter sp. | reverse complement strand
CTCGATGGTATGCAGCGAGAATGATGTGTCGGGCTTTCAGCCCTTTCATGTTCTGCCATCATGAACCTGGGCCTCCGGCCCAGGCTGGTATGTTGTCGGGCCTTTGGCCCTTGGAAGGCTACTGCGCAGCGATGCGCAATTTGCTCTAAGGCAGGTCTGATTAAGTCCGCGAAGATTCCCTCAGGGGCGAAAGAGGGTGCTGAAAAAGTGTCTAGCCGGGAAGAAAGCGTACCTCAGCGGCTAAAGCCGCGTCGATTTTGCAGCGTTAGCGGCACGGATGAAGCCGTGCCCTTAAGCAAAACTGACTTTTTCAGCACCCTCTGAAGCCCCATTTTTCACGGTTTGTGAAGAGAGCCAAGCCTAAAGGCCTGGCCTACCCTGAAGCAAAAACGATTCTCGTCGATTCATCAGACACTACCTAAGGAAGGTCTGATTAAGTATCGGAGGGCCGCCGAATGGAAATGTGAGGCTGCGCTTTTTAGCGGGTCATGCGTTCCAGATGGCGGTAGCCGCCGGTGGCGATGAAGAGCGAGATGAAGACTGAGAGGTTGTAGCAGGCGTGGACCAGCGTCGAGCAGGCGACGGACTGGGTCTTTACGCGCACCCAGGTGAGGACAAGCGAGACGCAGAAGAGCACGAACAATGCAACCCAGGCGCGGTCGAGCTGTTCTGCGTGGACCATGGCGAAGAAGATGCTGGTCAGGATGCCGGAGAAGACGAAGCCTGCGCGGCTGAAGGTGACGGTGGTTCGCCAGATCTCGTGCGCGTAGGGTTTGCGCGGGAGGCTGAGCCAGTCGTAGGCGATGGCGAAGGCAGGCAGCAGGAAGCCTCGGAAGCATATCTCCTCGAACATGGGCGCGAGCAGCGTGCCGAAGGCCGTGACCAGCCAGACGTCGGACGCGGTGTGGAAGAAGCGGTCCATCGGGATGGTCTTGGGCATGGGGATGAGTGAGGAGATGGCCTGGACCGTCCAGCCGAGGACGAGGCCCAGCGGGATAAGCCGGTAGGCGTTGCGGCGCGCTGTGGCGAAGTCCCAGCGGATGCCTTCGGCGAAGCTTTTGTGCCAGAGCAATGGAAAGAAGGTCCATGCTTCGATGAGGGTGACGACGTAGGCGATGGCCATCGAGGCCAGCAGCATCTTCGGGTCGAGCGTGGTGGGGATCATGTGCGCGCCCGTGTGCGGATTGCGCATGGGCGGGGCGAGCGCGAGGAAGACGGCCTGCGTCAGCACAAGAATGACGCCGGTGTTGACGACAAACGCGAGCGCGTGGCCGATGTGCGGGATGCGGCGCGGAGTGTAGTCGTCGGGCGTGGGCACGGGACCTTGCGGAATCAGCAGCGCGGTCTTGTCTTCCGCTCCGGTGACGGGCGGGAAAGGGTGGGTGGCAGCGCCCGGTTCATCGGCGGCGTAGGCAGGGTCGAAGGGGCGGCGCACCGGATGAAGCGGATTGAGGTTCTGATCGTTCATGCTTTCCTGCCGCGTGATACGGGCTCGGCTTTTGATTCTTGCTTAATTCTGGCCACTGAGGGGGCTTTTTTCTTTGCCGGCTGTTTTGCCCGGCTGGTGCGCTCGGCAGGCTTGGCCGCTCCGGCTTTGGCTATTCCAGTCTTTTTCTCGGGAGTGGTGAACTTGCCGCGTGGCTCTTTCTTCTTGTCTGGCGCGGCGATAACGGGTGGTTGAGGGCCCGCGTGGCTTGTTGGATTGGAGCCGTTTGTGGGCTGTAGATGAGAGGAGTAGTAGCGGGCGAGGAACTGGCCGGTGTACGAGTCCCGGACTGTGGCGACCTGCTCCGGAGTGCCGTGAGCGACGACGCGGCCACCGCCTTCGCCGCCTTCGGGGCCCATGTCGAGGAGGTAGTCGGCGTTGCGGATGATGTCGAGATTGTGCTCGATGATGATGACCGTGTTGCCGAGGTCGGTGAGGCGGTGGAGCACTTCGAGGAGGCGGCGGACGTCGTCGAAGTGCAGGCCGGTGGTGGGTTCGTCGAGCAGGTAGAGGGTGCGTCCGGTCTGGCGCTTGGAGAGTTCGCGGGCCAGCTTCATACGCTGCGCCTCGCCACCGGAGAGCGTGGTGGCCGACTGGCCGAGATGGATGTAGCCGAGGCCGACATCGACGAGCGTTTGCAGACGCTGGTTGACGGCGGGGATGTCCTTGAGCAGGGGCAGGGCGTCGGCGATGGAGAGGTCGAGGATGTCGGCGATGGAGTAGCCGTTGAATTTGACCGAGAGCGTCTCCTGGTTGTAGCGGCGGCCGTTGCAGACCTCGCACTGGACGTAGACGTCGGGCAGGAAGTTCATCTCGATGCGGCGCTGGCCGTCGCCCTGGCAGGCTTCGCAGCGTCCGCCCTGCACGTTGAAGCTGAAGCGGCCGGGTTTGTAGCCGCGCTCGCGCGACTCGGGCAGCATGGCGAAGAGGTCGCGGATTGCCGAGAAGACTCCGGTGTAGGTGGCTGGGTTCGAGCGAGGCGTGCGGCCGATGGGCGACTGGTCGATCTCGATGACTTTGTCGAGCTGGTCGATGCCGATGATGCGGCCATGCTGGCCGGGTTCTTCGCGCGAGCCGTAGAGTTCGCGGGCGAGCGCGCGGTAGAGGATGTCGTTGACGAGTGTGCTCTTGCCGCTGCCCGAGACGCCGGTGACGACCGTCATCACGCCGAGTGGGAAATGCACGGTGACGTTTTTGAGGTTGTGTGCGTGGGCGTTCTCGACGGTGATCCAGTTACCGGTGAGCGGGCGCGGCTGGGTGCGGGCGAGAATCTCGATTTTTCCGGCGAGGTATTGGCCGGTGATGGACGCCTCGTTGTCCATGATCTGCTGCGGTGTGCCGTCGGCGATGAGGTGGCCGCCGTTTTTGCCCGCGCCGGGGCCGAGGTCGAGCACGTAGTCGGCCTTGCGGATGGTGTCTTCGTCGTGCTCGACGACGAGGACGGTGTTGCCGAGGTCGCGCAGATTTTCGAGCGCGCTGAGCAGTCGCTGGTTGTCGCGCTGGTGCAGGCCGATGGAGGGCTCGTCGAGGACGTAGAGGACGCCGCGCAGCTTCGAGCCGATCTGCGTGGCGAGGCGGATGCGCTGGCCTTCGCCGCCGGAGAGCGTCGCGGCGCTGCGGTCGAGCGAGAGGTAGCTGAGGCCGACGGCGTTGAGGAATTCGAGCCGTTCGATGATCTCGCGCTGGAGCCGGTCGGCGATGATGCGGTCGCGCCCGGCGAAGTGCATGGCACGCGCGGCGGCGAGGGAGCGTTCGAGTGAAAGCGCGGTGAAGTCGGCGATGGAGACGTTGTGAATGTCATGGACCTGGCCGTCGGGAAGAGGCGCAGGTCTCTCCGCTCCGGCGCTCCGCGCCTCCGGTCGAGATGACACTTCCTGAGCAGGGTTGGAAAGTGGGATAGATATCGTCACGGCGAGGGATTCGGGGCGCAGGCGGCGGCCTTTGCAGACCGGGCAGGTGGAGGCCGACATGTACTGCATCATGTACTCGCGGTAGCCTTCGGATTTGGTGTCTTCGAGGTTCGCGCGCAGGTAGTTGAAGATGCCGTGGAAGCCGGTGCGTGCTGCCTCGTTGCGTGGCGGGCCGTAGAGGAAGAGGTTCTGCTGCTCGGTGGTGAGCTGGTCGAAGGGCTTGCGGATATCGATCTTGTATTTTTCGGCGGCGAGCTTGATGAGCCGCAGCAGATACGCCGAGGCGGAGCCGGGGCCCATGGCGCCGTCGAGCAGCGGCTTCGACCAATCGACGATGGTCTTGGCGGGGTCGAAGTCGTAGATACTGCCCAGGCCGTGGCAGTTGGGGCAGGCGCCGTAGTTGGAGTTGAAGCTGAAGCTGCGCGGCTCGAGTCGCGGTACGTTGATACCGCAGTCCGGGCAGGCCATCGACGAGCTGTAGAGCGTCTCGTCCTGCTCGCGGTTGGGGCCTTGAATGCCGATGAGCACCAGGCCGTTGGCCATCTGGAGCGCCTTGAGAACGCTGGTTTCGAGGCGGCGGGTGTCGTATTTCTGTTCACCCGGGATGAGCTTGAGGATGATGCGATCGACCACGGCTTCGATGGTGTGGTTCTTTCGCTTCTCGAGCCGCATCCCTTCGGCGATCTCGGTGACTTCGCCGTCGATGCGGACGCGGAAGCCCTGCTGGTCGAGCGACTCCAGTTCTTCGCGGAACTCGCCCTTGCGTCCGCGCACGATGGGCGCGTAGACGGTGATGCGCTCGCCGGGCGAGAGCGCGGTGACGCGCTCGACGATCTGCTCGGCGGACTGCCGCGTGATGGGACGGCCGCAGTTGGGGCAGTGCGGCTGGCCAACAGAGGCGTAGAGCAGGCGAAGGTAGTCGTAGATCTCGGTGATGGTGCCGACGGTCGAACGCGGGCTGCGACTGGTGGTCTTCTGCTCGATGGAGATGGCGGGTGAGAGGCCGTCGATGGCGTCCACGTCAGGCCGCTCCATCTGGTCGAGAAACTGGCGGGCGTAGGCGGAGAGCGTTTCGACGTAGCGGCGCTGGCCTTCGGCGTAGATGGTGTCAAAGGCCAGCGACGACTTGCCTGAGCCCGAGAGTCCCGTCACCACGGTCAGGGTGTTGCGCGGAATGCTGACGTTGACGTTGCGCAGATTGTGCTGGCGTGCGCCGCGAACGGTGATGTGTGTAATTCCCATGCAGGATACGGCGGTGCCCGGCCCTCTCTCAGATAAGTCTCTAGGATACGGCATTCGCGCCGAGGGGAAGAAGTGTGCGGGCGGCGATGGCGTGGCGGCGCTCAGGGCAACCCGTGGTACGAAAGATGTATCCGAAGTCGCAACAGTGTTTTACTTTGGGGGCATTGTGTCCGATGCAGGTTTAGGGCATTAATGGCACAGTAGAACTGTGGGCCTGGGCGCGTTGGCTGCGCTGGGCCAGACCTCAGGGAGTGGATGTGAACTCGATTGTCTTGATCTCTGCTGTATGTGCTTCGTTGGCGTTCGGTGTGCTGGTAGCGTATGGGATCTGCATCTCAATGTTCAACGTCTTCCGGATTCACGCCCGCCAGGTGGCGGCGGAACGCTCGGCGCGCGTGGTGGCGCAGGCCGGGGCGGCCAAGGGCTGAAACGTGGCCGGGGTAATTTCATTAACCTAACTATTTTCAATTAAATACATCGAATACTTCTACTGATTCGTGTGCTGTTGCTGCGCCTGTTTCTGGCGCATCTTTTGCAGCTCGTTGAAGATGTCCTGCGGGGTTTTTACGCCATTGGGCGACTTCGGCTGGGCGTCGTCGGCTGCGGGAGCGGGTGTTGCCGGTTCGCTCTCGGGAGGGTTGGCAGGAATCGCTGTCGTGGCGGGGGCCTCCGGGGCAGGAGAAGGCGGGCGGTAACTCTGCTTGGGCAGCATCTCCTCGTTATTTTGCTGATCTTCTTCGGCCTGGATGCGGGCCGCGTTCGGGTTGGGCGGCGTCGGGCCGCCTCCGCGTGGGGTCAGCACCAGTTCGGCGGGAGCCGGGCCGTTGCTACCTACCAGCATCATGTTGCTGCTGGTGCCGTCGAGCAGCGCGCTCAGCACTTGCGCGGCTGAAGCCGGGCCATAGTTGCCAAAGACGCGCTCGTCCTGCACTCCTCCGGTAATTTTCATGCCGGTTGCGCGCGAGACGTCGCGCAGAATCTGGTCCAGGCTGGAGTTGCTGGCTTTGACCGAGAGCAGGCCATCAGCGTAGGTGACGCCTGCCGGATGCGCAGGCAGCTCCGCCGGAGTGGGTGGAGGCGGCGGGGCAACAGGTTGCGGAGGCAGTGGCTCAGGAGCAGGGGCGATGGCCGCAGCAGGCTTCTCGTGCCTTCTGTGCCTTGTCTGTGCACCGGCTACGACGCAGCAGGCGAGGCACGCAATGGCGGCAACACGAATTGGCGCAGTGTGGCACATCTTGCTCAGATAGGACGCAGCGCAGCGAAGGAAGGTCATCCGGCCGCTGCGGCTTGTCCAAGTCTACCGCGCGGCTCGGCAAGTCGTTTGCGCTGCGCGGGCTCGGCAGGTTCCTTTCGAGGTACGGATTTGGCAGGGGCAGGCTGTAGACTGTCCCATGGCTCTGGTAAATGTTCTCCTATCGGAACAGGGAAGGCTTGGGGGCCGTCTAACAGGCATGAGGATGAGAGCAAAGGTTGCAATGCTGGCTTCGGTGCTGCTGCTTGTGGGGGCAGCCTCGGCTGAGGTCTGCACGACGCAGTCGAAGATGACAGCCGCCGATCGGGATACGCTTGTGGCGCGTGCGCGTCAGTTGGCAGCGATGGTGCAGGCAAACGACGTCAACGGGTTGCACGCTGCGACTGCGCCAGAGTATGCGAAAGACTTCGGCGGCCTGGGCGATGTGGTCGCGGGCGTTGCGCCAAAGCTGAAGGGCGGCACGCTGGTGGTCGAGCAGGTCTATCTGTTGGACGCCTCGGAGCTGAAGCATGCTGCTGACGGCTCTCTTCCCGCGGCGCAGTTCTACTGTTCGCTCAATCAGTCGCCCGCCGAGGCGGACTTCCTTATCCCCGGCATGGATCCCGGTAAATATGCTTTCGCCATTGTCGAATCTGAAAACGCGACGACTCCGTGGCGGCTCTCGTTCCTGATGCGCCAGGACCAGAATCAATGGGGCCTTGCCGGCTTCTATCCCACGGCTATGTGGGCCGCCGGTCACGATGGGCTCTGGTACTGGCGGCAGGCGCGCGCGATGGCGGCCAACAATCAGCACTGGAATGCGTGGCTTTACTACCAGCAGGCCGAAGTTCTGTTGCGCCCCGCCGGTTTTATTCAGAGCACGCATCTGGAGAAGCTGCGCTCGGAGCGGTCGGCGGTTGCGCCGCCTGCATTGTCGGAGGGCATCAGCCCGCAGGCACCGCTGGTGGTCAAGGCCGCCGACGGTTCGGAGTATCACTTTATCGGTCTCGGCGTGGACGACTCGCTCGGCAAGGAGAAGATCGACGTGACTGCGCACCTGAAGGTGGACCAGATTGGCGATGTGGCCACGGCGAACAAACGTAACGCAGCGGCCATGAGCGCGCTCGTGGCTGCGTATCCAGAGCTGCGCAGCGCGTTTCACGGAGTGTGGATCTTTGCGCAGGCTCCGGGGCAGAATCCATTCGCAACCGAACAGGCCATGAGCGACATTCATTAATCATTCATGCCGCTGTCGTGCAGGAGGAAATTCATGGGTGGCCGTGGAAGACTTTTTTCAAATCAGGAATGAGTGTAGGATGCCGGAGTACTCTCTGGAATCGCGCACCCCTGAATGGAGCGGCTGGGCGATGACTTCACTTGAAGAAAGAGGATGATGGCAAAGCTTAAGAAGTCCCTTACACAGGCGATCGAGGAGCGTCGCGCGACGCCGAGCTTCGACGGTACGCCGATTCCGGCAGAAGACCTGCAACAGATTCTCGAAGCGGGTCTCGCCGCGCCCAGTGGCTACAACATGCAGCCCTGGCGCTTTGTCGTGGTGCAGACGCCCGAACAGAAGAAGCGGCTGCGCGGCGCCAGCTTCAATCAGGGCAAGGTGGAAGAGGCCTCGGCCGTGATTGTGGCCTGCGGCGACGCTGACGGCTGGCGCAAGGACATTGACCTGATGCTGCAACTGGGCCGCGCCGGTGGAATGCCCGAGAGCTACGCCGCGCAGGCGCGCAACAGCGTTTCGAATTACATGCTCAGCTTCAACGCCGACCAGATGCACGGCTGGCTGAACAAGATGGTGATGATTGCCTTCACCCACATGATGCTGATGGCCGAGTCGATGGGCTACGACACCGCGCCCATGGAAGGCTTCGAGCAGGACAAGGTGCATGAGGTGCTCAAACTGCCGCTCAGCTACTGGGTAGTCGCGCTGCTCGCAGTGGGGCATCTGAAGGGCGATGACAAATATTTCGGAGGCCGTTTCGACATGGCCCACACCGTCTTCGGAGAAGAGTTCGGCAAGCCGCTGAAGTGACCGTTCAAGCGCAGAGGAGGGCAGCAGGCGATGAAGGTGATTGGGCGGATACTGCTTGTTCTGGTATTGATTGCTGCCGTTGCGGGCGCGGTGTTCTATTGTCAGCCGCTTCGCGTTCAGGACGCGATGACGCGCTTCCGGCTCTGGCGGCACGGTGTTCGCAGCGAGTACATCGAAACGGGCGGCTACCGGCTGCACTACTTTGAAGCGTCTGCAGCGGCCGGATCGGCCAATACGCCGCTGCTGCTGATCCACGGTCTGGGTGCGCGCGCGGAAGACTGGGCTCCGCTGATTCCTCCGCTTGCGGCCGCAGGATTTCACGTCTACGCGCTGGACCTGCCCGGCTACGGACGCTCGTCGAAGCCGGACGCAAGCTACTCGATTGCGATGGAAGAGGCGGCGGTCGTCAGCTTCATGCAGGCTGTTCATCTTACGCGCGCCGATGTCGCCGGCTGGTCGATGGGCGGCTGGATCACGCTGAAACTCGCGCTCGATCATCCCGAGTTGGTGGACCGCGTGGTGGTGTACGACAGCGCGGGCACCTACTTTCCCGCGACATGGGAGCCGGACCTGTTCTCACCTGCGGATGTGGCCGGCGTCCACAAACTGCTCACCATGCTTTCGCCGAAGCGGATCAACGTGCCGGACTTCGCCGCCCGCGCCATGGTGCGTAAACTTCAGGCGAACAAGTGGGTCATCCAGCGCAGCCTGATGTCGATGATCGATGGGCGCGACCTGCTGGACTTTCGCCTGCACAACGTGACCGAGCCGACGCTGGTGGTCTGGGGTGCGCATGACGACCTCATCCCCCTCTCGGCCGGGCGGAAGATGCATGACAGCATCCCGCACTCTTCGCTGGACGTGATGGAAGGCTGCGGCCACCTGGCGCCGACCGAGTGCGCGAAGCCGGTGATCGCGGGAACGATTCAGTTCCTCCGCGCGGAGCCGCCGATAGAAGGCGTCGAGCGGACGTTTCCGATGTCTGCGGCGAAGTAAGTCTGCTCAGTCAGGTTGCCACTGGTACGCTCCAGGCTGCGGGAGGCCGATGTGCGCAAGCACGCGATGGACGAAGTTGCGCGCCATCTCGGTGGTGCTTTGCGGATGATTGTAGAGCGTGGGGATGGCAGGGAAGATGACCGCGCCCGCGTCAGACGCAAGCTGCATGTTACGCAGGTGGATCCGGTTGAAGGGCGTCTCGCGCACGCAGAGGATGAGCGGGCGACGCTCCTTGAGGCAGACATCGGCGGCGCGCTGGATGAGGTTCGAGGCGAGACCCGTTGCGATAGCCGCGAGCGTGCCCATGGAGCAGGGAAGCACGATCATCGCGTCGATGGGGTAGCTGCCGCTGGCGATGTTCGCGCCGATGTCGGAGTCGGCGTGCTGCTGAATTTTTGCGCAGGGGGAACCGAGGAGCTTTTCTACCAGGCCGTTGCGTCCGCCGATCTGGAGTTCTTCGGCGAGCACGCGCAGGGCATTGTCGGAGACGACGAGGTTGACCTTCCGCACGCGGTCGTCGGCAGCGAGCGCACGGAGCATCTCGG
>NZ_DASUBE010000168.1:0-45047 GCF_035763405.1 Edaphobacter sp. | reverse complement strand
GGCTTCGACTTCAACAAGGACGCGACGGCGAGACTGACCGCAAGCGGCTCACTCGGCGTCAACTCGCTGGCCGACCTGGTGAAGAATCTTGCCGCTCCGCGCGCCATCTGGATCATGGTCCCTTCGGGCGATCCGGTGGATCAGACCATTGCCAACCTTGAACCGCTGCTGCAAAAGGGCGATACCTTCATCGACGGGGGCAACTCGAACTACAAAGACACGCAGCGCCGTCACGCGGCCGAGACCGCCAAGGGCTTCCATTTCATCGACTGCGGCACTTCGGGCGGCGTGTGGGGGCTGAAGGAAGGCTACAGCCTGATGATTGGCGGCGACAGCGAGGCGGTCGACCGTCTCAATCCTATCTGGCAGGCGCTTGCTCCCGACGCGGACAAAGGCTGGGGACACGTCGGGCCTTCGGGCGCGGGCCACTTCGTCAAGATGGTCCACAACGGCATCGAGTATGGCATGATGCAGGCGTATGCCGAGGGCTTCTCGATCCTGCAGGCCAAGACGCCGCTCGCGCTCAACCTCACGCAGATTGCGCACATCTGGCAGTACGGCTCGGTGGTGCGTTCGTGGCTGCTCGACCTGACGGCGGGCGCGCTCGACAAGAACCCGACGCTCGAAGGTCTGGAAGCCTGGGTGCCCGACTCGGGTGAGGGCCGCTGGACCGTGACGGAAGCCATCGACTTGAACATCTCCGCGCCGGTCATCACCGAGTCGCTGATCCGCCGCCTGCGCTCGCGTGAGGAGAACAACTTTACCGATCGCATGATCTCGATTATGCGCGGGGCCTTTGGTGGCCATGATGTTAAGAAGCTGGACAGCTAACAACAAGCCCGGCCGCACCAGGCGCGAATAGAAAGCACGAGAGGTAACGTTATGCCAACCACTGAAGAACTCCACGTCACGCCAGTCGCTGCTCCCGCTACACTGCAACCGGAACGCATTCCTGATCCTTGTGTCGTCATCATCTTCGGAGCGTCGGGCGACCTGACCAAGCGCAAGCTGCTGCCTGCGCTTTATCACCTGGAACAGGCGGGCCTGCTGCCGGAGAAGATCTCCGTCGTCGGCGTGGCCCGTCGTCCGCTGCGGGATTCGTTCGCCGGGGACATGAAGGAAGGCATCCTCGCAGGTGGCGGCGTCGATGCCAACGATCCTAAACTCGCGCCGTTCATCGACAGGATCCAGTATCACGCGATGAACTTCGACGACCCGGCGGGCTACGATGCGCTCAATCAGTTGCTCACCGGCATCGACAAGCAATCGGGCACCTGCGGCAACCGCCTCTTCTACCTTGCCACCGCGCCTGAATACTTCTCCGACATCATCAACTTCCTCGGCGAGCACGGCATGTCGAAGCCGTGCGAGGCGACCGAGGGGCGCACGCCGTGGGTGCGGGTCATCATCGAAAAACCGTTTGGCCACGACCTCGAAAGCGCGCGCGCGTTGAACGACGAGGTCAACAAGGTCTTCGACGAAGATCAGATCTTCCGCATCGACCACTATCTGGGCAAGGAGACCGTGCAGAATATCCTGGTCTTCCGCTTCGCCAACGGCATCTTCGAGAACTCGTGGAACCGCAACTATATCGATCACGTGGAGATTACCGCGGCTGAGTCAATCGGCATCGAAGGGCGTGGGCCTTTCTACGAGACTGCCGGCGCGCTGCGCGACGTGGTGCAGAACCATGTGATGGAGCTGCTGAGCTTTGTTGCGATGGAGCCGCCTGTTTCGTTCGAGGCAGCCGCCGTGCGCGCGGAAAAGGTCAAGGTGTGGAAGGCTATTACGCCCATCCACCCTGCGGACACGGTGCGCGGGCAGTACGGTCCGGGCACGGTCGATGGCCAGCACGTCGTCGGCTACCGACAGGAAGACCGCGTGCATCCGCGTTCTCAGACCGAGACCTATGCTGCGCTGCGGCTGGAGATTGAAAACTGGCGCTGGGCCGGTGTGCCGTTCTACATCCGCGCGGGCAAGCGGCTGGCCAAGCGCGTCACCGAGATCACGATCCAGTTCAAGCTGCCGCCGCTGCTACTCTTCAAAGACCGCGAAGGCGCGGCCGCCGAAGGCATCCAGCCGAACCTGATCTCGATGCGCATCCAGCCGGACGAGGGCATCAGCCTGCGCTTCGGCGCGAAGGTGCCGGGCGCGGGTATGAAGATCAGCCCGGTCAACATGGACTTCAGTTATGCGGGGGCCTTTGGCAAATCGTCGGCAAACGGCTACGAGCGTCTGCTGCTTGACGCCATGCTCGGCGACGCGACGCTGTTCGCGCACCGCGATGGAGTCGAAGCTACCTGGGCGCTGATAACGCCGATTCTTCAGGCCTGGGCGAAAGATCCGGTGAAGGACTTCCCCAACTACGCCGCCGGAACATGGGGACCGCCTGCAGCCGATGCGCTGCTTGAGTCGGAAAATCGCAAGTGGCGCAAACTGTAACTGAAGAACTGACAACTACACGATGCCTCGATCTGTCACCGTTACCTACCGCGTCTCCTCCACGCCTGCCGAAGTCGCTACGGCGGCGGCGCAGCTTTTCACGCAATCGGCCATCGACGCGATCAACGCGCGTGGCCGGGCGCGCATCGCCATCTCCGGGGGCACTACGCCCAAGGCGATGTTCGCGCTGCTCGCTGACCCGGCGAAGCCTTTTGCCAAAGAGGTTCCGTGGTCGAAGCTCGATCTGTACTGGGTCGATGAGCGATGCGTTCCGCCCGATCATCCCGACTCGAACTATCGCATGACCAATGAGGCGCTGCTCTCGAAGGTGCCGCTTGCGCCCGAGCGCGTGCATCGCATGGAAGGCGAGCTTGACCCGGCGGTCGCCGCCGCGCGCTACGAGTCCACCATCCGCAATACGTTTCGTCTTGAGGGGGCGGAGACGCCGACCTTCGATCTGATCCTGCTCGGCATGGGCGACGACGGCCACACGGCATCGCTCTTTCCCGACACGGAGGCGCTCAACGATCTGACCGACATCGTCACGGCTAACTTCGTTCCGCAGAAGGATACCTGGCGCATCACGCTGACGTGGCCGGTCATCAATCAGGGCAGGGAAGTGGCGTTTCTCATCGAAGGCGCGGCCAAGGCGCAGGTGTTGCACGATGTCCTGCTCGGCCCTTACCAGCCCGACACGTATCCTTCGCAGGTTATCCGGCCCGCCAGCGGCAGGCTCGCATTTCTTCTTGACTCCGCAGCGGCCTCCAAACTCCCCGCGCCGGCGGACAACGGCAATCAGGGAACATTGGAGCTGAAATAAATGATCCTCGCTGGCGACGTCGGCGGTACCAAGGTCCATCTTGCGCTCTACAGCTTTGTCAACGGCCATCTGGAGCCGATGCGCGGCCAGAAGTTTCCCGCGCACCAGTTTGCGAGCCTTGACGAGGTTGTCAGCACATTTCTTGCTGGTGATGCAGGCCACCCCGCGATCAAGGCCGAGGAGATTCTCGCTGCCTGCTTCGGCTGCCCCGGCCCCGTGCGCGAAGGCCGCCTGAAGCTGACCAACCTGCCGTGGACGCTCGATGTGCGCGACCTCACGCGCTCGCTGGGCATTCGCAATGTTTTTCTCATCAATGATCTTGAGGCCAACGGCCACGGCATTCCGGAGCTTGCGCCCGACAAGATCTTCACGCTCCATGCTGGGGATGCGAGCGCCGTGGGTCATCGTGGACTGGTCTCGGCGGGCACGGGTCTCGGCGAGGCGCTGCTCATCTGGGACGGCAGACAGCACCGCCCGATTCCCTCCGAAGGCGGCCACTGCGACTTTGCGCCGCGCACCGACCGCGAGGTGGCGCTGCTCGACTATCTGCGCCGCACGCTCAACGGTCGCGTCAGCTTCGAGCGTGTGGTTTCGGGCCTTGGTATCAAGAACGTCTATGCCTACCTACGCGATGTCGAGAAGCTCGATGAGCCGCAGTGGCTCCGCGATCGCATGGCCGCCGAAGACCCCAACGCCGTCATCGGCCAGTGTGCCGAAGACGGATCCAGCTCCATCTGCTTTGAGACCATGAAGACCTTTGCCGCCGCTTATGGAGCCGAGGCCGGCAACGTTGCGCTGAAGGTGCTTTCGATGGGCGGCATCTATCTGGGGGGAGGCATCCCGCCGCGCATCCTCAAGACGCTTCAGAACGGCGCGTTCATCCACGCCTTCCTCGACAAGGGCCGCCTCTCGCCTCTGCTCCAGGCCGTGCCGGTGCGCGTCATCCTCGACGACGCCTGCGCGCTGCTGGGCGCGGCCGCTTACGCCGAGGCGCGTGCCACCGAGACCTCCGGCCGCTCCGAACGCGCTGCTTCGATGCATACCTGATTGGCGCCAGCTTCTCAAGCATTTTTGCCTGAACTGTAGTTCGGTGTGACCCGAAGCGAAACGCAGATTCCCTGCGGGAATGACAACCAATCCCGCGACGGACGATGAAGCCGCGAGGACTATATCTCCAGGGAACATTCCAGGGAAAATGCTCTAATCAATATCGTTCATCGTGGCGCGTACCTCGTCGTCCGTCACCTGGCGGAAGTCTTCGTAGAACTCGCCGACGGCGAACATGTTCTCGGTGCTGTGGACGCAGACAATCTCGTCTGCCTCGCTCTTCAGGCGTTCTATGGTGCTTGGCGGAGCCACGGGAACGGCGACCACGACCCGCGCTGGCTGTTGTGTGCGGACTGCGCGGACGGCGGCGAGCATCGTGTAGCCGGTCGCCAGGCCATCGTCGACCAGAATCGCTGTGCATCCTTGCAGGTTGAGTGGCGGCCGCTCGCCACGGTAAAGCCGCTCGCGCCGCAGCAGTTCTTCTCGCTCGCGCGCGACCGCCGCATCGAGTGTCTCCCGTGAAATGTTCATCGAGCCGGTCGCGCGCTCGTCGAGCACGAGGACTCCGCCAGCGGCCACCGCGCCAATCGCCAACTCGGGCTGGTGCGGAGCGCCGATCTTGCGCACGGTAAAGACATCGAGCGGCAGGCCAAGGTCGCGCGCAACGACCGCGCCAACCGGGACACCGCCTCGCGGCAGTGCAAGCACCATCGTCCGCGCTTGTCCGCGATAGCTTCCAAGCAGACCTGCAAGCAGCTCTCCGGCATGTCGGCGGTCTCGAAACATAGGTATCTGAGATGCGTCTGCGGCCAGTCAAGCGTTTGCCCCGTTTGCCAGCCGTAGCCCCGTACCGTTACTCTAAACCGCGCTCGAATACAGTACACGATCAAGGCCCGATTCATGCCCATCCGCAATACCCTTCTTCTTTCAGCAGTTCTCGTTCTCGCCTCTACCTCCGCCATGCAAGCCCAGCGTCTTCCCTCCGGCGTTCACCCGGAGGCGTACAAGCTCGTCCTTACGCCGGACCTGAAGGCGGCCACCTTCACTGGCGACGAGACCATTGACGTGACGCTTGACGCGCCAAGTCGCGCCATCACGCTCAACGCGGCGGAACTGACCTTTGTCTCTGTGACGTCCGGCGCGCAAGCCGCTGAAGTCACGCTTGACCCCACCAAGGAGCAGGCTACCTTTACCTTTCCCAATGTTCTCCCGATGGGCAAAGCCGAACTGCATATCCGCTACACCGGCATCCTCGACGACAAACTGCGCGGCTTCTATCTCTCGCGCACCGTGCGCCGCAACTACGCTGTCACGCAGTTCGAGCCCACCGACGCGCGCCGCGCCTATCCCAGCTTCGACGAGCCCGCGCTCAAGGCCACCTACGACATCGTGCTCATCGTAGACAAAGGCGACACGGCGATCTCGAACACGAACATCATCTCCGACACGCCCGGCCCCATTGCAGGCAAGCACACCATCCACTTTGCCACGACGCCGAAGATGTCTACCTACCTGGTCGCCTTTCTCGTCGGCGACTTCAAATGCACCTCGGGTAAATCCGATGGCGTGCCCATCCGCGCCTGTGCCACGCCGGACAAGGTTGGCCTCACCAAATTTGCGGTCGAGTCCGCCGAGTACGTCCTGCACTATTACGACACCTATTTCGGGATCAAGTACCCGATGCCCAAGCTTGACATGGTCGCGCTGCCCGACTTTGAGGCAGGCGCGATGGAGAACTTCGGCTGCATCACCTACCGCGAGACCGACCTGCTGGTCGATGCGAAGACCGGCTCGGTGCCCTCGAAAAAGCGCGTGGCCCTGGTTGTCGCGCACGAGATGGCGCACCAGTGGTTCGGCGACATGGTGACGATGCAATGGTGGGACAACCTCTGGCTCAACGAGGGCTTTGCCACCTGGATGGAGACCAAGCCGGTCGCCCAGTGGCATCCCGAGTGGAACTTTGCCGAGGACGAGGCGCAGGACCTCGACGAGACGCTGAACCTTGACGCGCAGAAGACGACTCGCACCATCCGCGCCCACGCCAATACGCCCGACGAGATCAACGAGATGTTCGACGGCATCGCTTACGGCAAGGCGGGAGCCGTGCTGAACATGGTCGAAAACTACGTCGGCAAGGAGGCCTTTCGGCAGGGCGTGCACAACTATCTCGCCGCGCATCTCTATGGCAATGCCACGGCGCAGGACTTCTGGAACGC
Source organism: Edaphobacter sp. (assembly GCF_035763405.1). Taxonomy (NCBI): domain Bacteria; kingdom Pseudomonadati; phylum Acidobacteriota; class Terriglobia; order Terriglobales; family Acidobacteriaceae; genus Edaphobacter; species Edaphobacter sp. Next base: position 38,522 of record NZ_DASUBE010000168.1, on the reverse strand, counting down.
CCAGACCGCAACTTCGCACCTGCCCGTGGACAAGATCATGTCCAGCTTCGTCACGCTGCCCGGGGTGCCGCTGCTTACGCTCTCGGAGAGGCAGGCAGACAGCATCTCCGTTGCGCAGAGCCGCTTCTTCCTCTCGGCGAACGCGAAGGACAGCACGGACCAGCGATGGACCATTCCCGTCTGCCTGAAGACGAGCGGCCAGCCTGTCTGCCATCTGCTCACGCCGGAAGAGAACAGCCTCGCTGTTCCGGGCAATGCTCCCTTCGTCTACGTCAATGCGGCAGACAAGGGGTACTACCGCACCGCGTATACTCCCTCGCAGTTCAAAGCGATTGTGGCGAATGCGGAGACTGGCCTCACGCCGCGCGAGCGCATCGGCCTGCTGGGCGACCGCTGGGCGCTCGTCCGCTCGGGGCAGGGGGCCATCGGCGACTATCTCGACCTGTTTTTCGCGCTCCGGCAGGACTCTACCGCCGCGCTCTTCGACTTGGCCGAGTTGCAACTGGAGCGGATCGACTCCGACATCGCTACGGGTAAAAGCCGCACCGGGCTCGACGCTGTGATTCGCCGTCAGTTCGAGCCGGTCTACCGTGCGCTCGGCAGCCCGCAAAAAGGCGAGTCCTTCGACCGCCAGGAGCTTCGCGCCAAGCTCTTCGAGATTCTCGGCAACGCCGGAGACCCGGCGGTCCTCGCTGAAGCCACCCAGATCGCTAACCGCGCCTATCCTGCCATAGGCTTTCCGGATGCGAAGCTCGATCCTGTACTCACCGAAGCCGCTCTCCGTGTCGCGGCAGCTCATGGCGACGCCGCGCTCTATGACCGCCTCCTCACGGCAAGCAAAGATGGGTCCAACCCCAATCTCCAGTCCCAGGCCCTGCGCTCGCTGACCCGCTTCCGCTTGCCGGGGCTGGTGACGCGCACGCTCGACTACGCCGTCTCCGGGCAGGTGCGCAATCAGGACAGTTGGAGACTCTTTGCCAGCCTCCTCCGCCAGCGCGAGACCCAGGACCAGACATGGGACTACATCCGCCACAACTGGGACAAGGTCCAGGCACGGCTCACTGTCAGCTCCGGTGCTGATGTCGTCAAAGCCGCCGGAGGCTTCTGCACTGTGGAAAAACGCGATGAGGTGGCAGACTTCTTTGCCGCGCACAAAGTGGATGCCGCCGCGCGCACGCTCGCCAAGGCGATCGACAGCATCAATGCCTGCATTCAGTTACGGGCGGAGCAGGGGCCGAACCTTCGCCAATGGCTCGAAGCTCAGCCCGGCGCTGAGCGACCGGCACGATGAGGAAACAAGATGATGAAATATGTTCCCTCCCCAAAAGTGTTATGAACACAAGCCAAATCTGCGTTGACTTTCCACTTTTGGGAAAGTACCTTCCGAAGAGAGGACACTTATGAAGAAACATTGGCTTTTCTTACTCATCGCTATTGCCCTCCTCTCATCCACCACTGTTCCTCTATTTGCGGACGCAGGAGGGTGCGTGAACTCCCCGGAGAATCCGACAGCCATCCTCGCTGCGGTAGGTTCCGCCGGTGCATTGTTCGTCTCCGTGCGCGCCCGCATCAAGGCACGCCGCAACTCGTCCAGGTAAGCTTGCAGAATCGGTCAGAATGCTCCCCAACTCCCCAACTCCCCATTAACTGACCGTCGGGCATGCATCGCGGTCCTCTGAATCGAACAAGGTATGCCAACTCTTCCGGCCGTTGCTGAAGCGCGTCCTCTGCTTCCCGCAGAGGGCGCGAAGCCGACGCGCTTGAAGGCCGCCGCGGCGGTGCTGCTTGTTGTCCTCGGAATCTCCACCATCTCCTCGACGGCGGCGGCCCTCTGGGGCATGTGGCTCGACGATGCGCTGAAGTCGATCGGCATGTTCATCCCGCTGGTCAGCCTGGTGCTCATCCTTCGCGTCTGGCGCTCGCAAAAATGGCAGATGAATGGCACCTGGTGGGGCTTTGTGGTGCTGGTCGTCACCGCGGCCATTGTTCACGTGCGCGACCAGGCGGTGCTGGTCTTTGTGCTTTCGCCGAAGTGGTCGATTTATTTTCCTCCGCACTCGCTGGTCGCCTTTGCTTACGTCTCAGGGGTCGTCCTGCTCTTTGGCGGAACACGCCTCTATCGGGCGGCGCTGTTTCCCATCATCCTCATCTGGTTCGTCAACCCCATTCCGCACGTCTTCAACGTCTACGTCGATCTGCCCTTGCAGCGCGTCTCCGCGCACGTTGCCCGATCATTTGCCATTGCGCTCGGCCAGCAGCTCAGTCCCGACCAGTTGCGCCTGATGTTCACGCCGAAGTTCGGCATGTTCATCGCGCCGGGCTGTAACGGCATTCGCGGTGCGGTCACAATGGGCCTTATCGCGCTCGTTGCGGGCTATGTCTACCGCTTCCGCTGGTACGCGCACGCCGCCGTCGTCGCAGGCGCGGTCATGCTGGGCTACGTCTTCAACTTTGCGCGTCTTTGCACGCTGGTTCTCTACTATCTCGTCGCACTCCGCATCACCTGGCTTCAGGACAAGGCGGAGATGGGCGACTACATCATTGGTGCGTGCCTGTTTCTTTTAGCCACCATTCTGCTCTTCTATGCCATCCGCCGCCTCGGCGAAGACCCCGGCCAGATCAAGCCTCCGCCGGTGGAGGCCGCATCATCCGTGCAGGCAGGAAGTGCGTCGATTTACGCGCGCCTGGCCGCCATGCTGCTGCTCGCTGTGGTCGGCTGGGTCGGAGTCGCGCGCGCCTATGCACACACCCGAGCCTACCGCGCCCAGGCCCAGGCAGATGAGAAGGCGATGGGGCAGTTCCCGGCCCACATCGGCAGCTACACACTCGTCCGTACATGGAACGAGAACCTCTATACCGGCCCGCTTGTTTACCATTGGGCGGAATATGCGCCCGCGGATGGCGGCGCACACATCTCGCTCGGTGTCTCGCCCGTGCTCGGCGCGCACGACACGCTCATCTGTCACTCCGCACGCGGCGAAGACCCACTCTGGGCAGAACAGATGACCATCTCCACCGCAGGCAATGTTCCCATCAACTTCTCGGGATCGTTCTTCAACACCGGGGCCGTGCAGTATCTGGAGGCCACCACGCTCTGCGACAGGACCTCCTGCGGCGAGTACTCGACCGACCGCGCTCACTTCGGCTTCCTCTACAGCAAGCCTGATCCGCAGTCCATCTTCACGCAGGACCCTGCGCGTCCTATTCCGATCCTGCTCCACGCCGAGACCACCAATACCACCCTGCCCGTCAACGTTGCCCGCGCACAACTGACCGCGGACCTGACCCGCTTTCTCGCCTCGGTCGACTTCAAGGCCCTGACCAGCCCCTACAGGCATCCATGAGCGCACTGTTGAAGACATTCCTTCAAGCCGCCGCAGCTTCCAGCCCGCGCCGCATAGCTGGAGCAGCGGCTGCCTTCAGCCTGCTGGTCCTGTTGGGCGGGTGCGGCAGCAACTCTTCCGGGACCGCGCCGCCACCTCCGCCCCCCGGCTCCGGCGTTACCTTCGGCGGCAAGGCCATGGCAGGCACCCAGCCCATCAGCGGAGCCACGGTGCAGCTCTATGCTGCGGGCACCACAGGCAACGGCTCTGCCGCAACCGCGCTGCTCACTTCAGCCGTTACGACCGATGCCACGGGAGCCTTCACTGTTCCCGCAGGCTACCAGTGCCCCTCGGGCAGCTCGCAGCTTCTGCTGAAGATCAGCGGCGGCAAAGTGGGTACTGCTGCGGAAAACTCCGCCATCGTGCTGGCTACGGCGCTCGGGGCCTGCAATCAGCTCACGGCTTCCACGCAGTTTGCCGTCAACGAAGTGACGACCGCGGCGACCGCCTGGGGACTCTCGCAGTTTCTGAGCACCGGAGGCGACCTCGGTGCCTCCTCGACCAACGCGCAGGGTCTGGCAAACGCCGTGGCGAATGTGGCGAACCTCGTCAACCTGACTACGGGCGCATCGCCCGGAGCTGGCTTTCCCGCGACGGCCAGTTCTCCTGCCGCCAAGCTCAACAGCCTTGCCAACCTGCTCAACGCCTGCACGGCTGCTGCTACCACAGCTCCATGCAGCCAGCTCTTCGCGTCCGCCACACCCACTGGCGGCACTGCTCCCACCAACACGTTCATCGCCGCGCTCGACATGGCGCGCAACCCGGGCAGCAATGTGGCCGCGCTCTATACGCAGTCCACTACGAGCACTGCGTTTTCCCCCGCGCTTACCGTGGCCCCGGCCGACTGGACACTCTTTATCAACTACAAAGGCGGCGGCATGAACAGCCCCGGCGCTCTGGGCGTCGATGCCAAAGGCAACGTATGGGTCGCCAGCTATTTCGCCGTCGCCTCGGAGTTTTCTCCTACCGGCAGCCCGGTCTTCGCCAACGGCATCACCGGCGGCGGCCTGTGCAACTCCTACGGCCTGGCCATCGACCCCGGCAATAACGTGTGGATCACGAACGAGGCGTCCTCATCGCCGCCCTGCTCCGATAGCGTCGTCGAACTCAGCCCGTCGGGGCAGTTCATGTCCGGTGCGAAGGGCTACAGCGCAGGCGGCCTCAACTACCCCATCGCCATTGCGATCGACGCCAACTCCACCGCCTGGGTCGTCGATTACGGCAACTCGCACCTCACGCAGTACAACTCGTCCGGTCAGCCGCTCTCCGGCGCGACAGGTTACTCCTCGACCAACCTTGTCTTTCCCGTTGCCATCGCCATCGACGGCAACCACAACGCCTGGGTCGCCAATCAGGGAGATACCACCGTCACCAAGGTCTCCCCGGACGGCAAGCAGTTCACCAACATCTCCTGCTGTGACGGGGCCTCGGGGCTTGCCTTCGACCCGTCCGGCAATCTCTGGGTCGCCAATTACTTTGGCGACAGCGTCAGCGAGATCTCAAGCTCAGGCAGCGCCGTGCCCAACCCATACACTGGCGGGGGGCTCAACCACCCGCAGGGCATCGCCGTCGATGGCGCCGGCAACGTCTGGGTGGCGAACTATCGCGGCCCATCGATTACGGAGCTGGCTGGCACGGCGTCCAGCACGCCCGGCAAGGTCCTTTCGCCGCCCGCAGGCTTTGCGCCCGATGCCGCCCTGCTTCAGGCCTTCGCCATCGCCATCGACGCGAGCGGCAACATCTGGGTCACAAACTTCGGCAGCAATACGCTCATCGAGTTCGTCGGCCTCGCCACCCCGGTCAAGACCCCGCTCCTCGGCCTTCCCCAGGCGCCTTAGCATTTTCCCTCGAACCGTAGTTTAACCGTAGTCCAGTGCGCCAAAGCCTCACACAGATTCCCTTCGGGAATGACAACAAGTCTCGCTTCGGAGGACGAGGCGCGCCACACGCATTGTTCAACGCCAAAGAGTCGAGGAGTGAAGGCGAGCTGCGGGTGTTTCCTCCAATCCACCCAGACCTATTGTTATTGTCCTGAGTTCGCAAGGTACAACCAATAGAAATAGCGTTCTTTTCCGGTGTCGGTTGCTGTGTGTCATGCGCGGAATGACAGCTAATCCCATTTTCCATAACTACTTCCATATTTAATTCACGAGAAAATATTTCCCGAAAGCTCTTGACAGTGCTTATTGGGATAACAGAAGCTTGCAAATACCGGCACATGTGGTCTGACCATACGGCAGCCCTCGGGACCGAAGTCCAGGAGCGCCCAACGAATTGGGCGCCAGAGAAATCCGCTTTGCGGAAACCTTCAGAGAAGAGGTCACTCAAAATGACGCCCTGCAAAAACCAGCGTTCTGTGTTCGCACATCTCAGCCTTGCGAAAGCCCGTCCATTTCTGTTCTTGTCGATCGTCCTCGCCGCGGCGGTCTTGTTCCTGACCCTGCCTGCAGGCGCGCAGCTCGCCGGCAAGGGTGCCATCAAGGGCGTCGTCACCGACCCGACCGGAGCGGTCGTCCCCAACGCCACGGTCGTGGCCACCTCGACCACGCGCGGCACCCGAGTCACCGTCACGAGCGACTCTTCGGGCAACTACTCGGTCTCGCCGCTCGACGCCGACATCTACACCCTGACCGTCACCGCACCCGGCTTCCAGACCACCCAGCAGGAGAACGTCCACGTCAACTCGCTCGAAATTGCGAACGTGAACGTCGGCCTGAAGCTCGGCGCGGAGACCCAGAGCGTCACCGTCTCCTCGGCGCCGCCCGCGCTTGAGACCAGCAATGCCACCCTCGGCGCAACCATGGAGCAGGAGATGTACTCCGCCCTGCCCATCCAGATGGGAGCCTTCGGCCAGCCCGACCAGCGCCGCGCCACCGACTTCGCTCTCCTGATGCCCGGCGTGCAGGGCAACGAGACCAACGGCAACGCCACCACCAATACCGGCGTCGTCAACGGCTCCGGCAGCCGCGGCGCAGCCAGTGCCGTGTACATCAACGGCATACCGTTCACGCAGGCTTCGGGCGAAGGCGACCCGCGCTTTGTCTGGACGGCCATCTCGGTCGATGCCGTCAACCAGTTCCAGGTGCAGACCAGCGGCTACTCCGCGCTCTATGAGGGCCAGGGCGTCCAGAACTACACCGTCAAGCAGGGCGGCAACAAGTATCACGGCTCCGTCTACGAGTTCTTCCGGAACACCGCGCTCGACACCTGGGGCTTCTTCCGCGTCACCAATCCCGTCACCGGTCTTCCGCAAAAGCCCATCGAACACCAGAACGAGTACGGCATCACCCTCAGCGGTCCGCTCGTCCCGTTCGGTTCGTGGAAGGACAAGCTCTTCTTTTTTGGCAACTACAACGGCTTCCGCTACTCCAGCGTCAAGCCCACGGCGGTCAGCTTCCCCACGCTGGCGGAGCAGCAGGGCGACTTCAGCGCCATCGTCGACACCAAGGGCAATCACATCAACATCTACGACCCCAGCACGCAGGCCGAGTGCACCTCGCATAGCACCAAGGGGCCCTGCCGCTATCAATACGGCTATGCTTACAGCGGAACCCCCGGCCCCACCGGCGGCCCGACACAGGTCGGCCCGGCAAATGTGATCCCGTCCGCGCAGTTCTCTCCTATCGCGCTGAAGATGCAGAGCTACATCCCCGCGCTCGCCAATCAGGACGCGCAAAACAACTACTTCGCGCCAAACAGCTCCGCTCTTTCCAACTGGTCCACGACCGACCGCATCGACTATACCGTGAGCTCAAGGAATACCCTGACCCTGACAGCCGCCATCGGACGCCAGGCCAGCTCGGTTCCCGTGGGTCAGACGAGCAGTGGCCGGAACACCGCTGGGCTGCCTTACAACTACAGCCAGGCCTACGCGCCAAAGACTGCCGTTGGCATCATCGAAGATACGCACATCTTCTCGCCCACTGTCGTCAACCAGTTCAAATACGGCTTCGCGCGCTACAACGGTCCCACGATCAACGCGGACCAGACTCCGACCTACGCAGCGACCGCGATGGGCATCACCAATCTTCCTCAGGGACAGGCGCAGCAGGCGTTTCCGATTACCAGCTTCAGCGGGACCGCCGCGCCAACCCAGTGGGCGGGCACTACCGCTTCCATCAACATCGCCAATTCGTATACGTTGCTCGACAACGTACAGTGGGAGCTGGGCAAGCACTCGCTGACCATCGGCGGACAGGTTGCCTGGCTGCAATACCAGCAGACCCCGGCCAACACCGGCACCACACCCCTGACACTCTCTAACAGCCCGACCGAGACTGCGGCGATCACCCCTTCCAGCAACTCCACGCCGGCGTATGCCGCGACCTCCAACACGGGCCTCGCCTATGCCAGCTTCCTCGTCGGCCAGATCGACAGCGCCAAGCTCACCCAATATCTCATTCCTGAGTACGGCGCCCGCTTCCGCGCCATCTCTCCCTATGTTCAGGACAACTGGAAGGTCACGCCGAAGCTGACGCTCGACCTGGGCCTGCGCTACGACTTCTACCCCAGCTATCACGAAGCCCACGACCACATGAGCTTCTTCAACCCGACGCTCATCAACCCCGTCACCAATCTTCCCGGCGCGGTTGAATACGCCGGTCACGGCCCGAATACCTGCAACTGCTCGACGCCGGTCAACAACTATTACAAAAACATCAGCCCGCGTCTTGGCTTTGCCTACCAGGCCGATTCCAAGACGGTCATTCGCGGCAGCTACGGCGTGATGTACACGCACGGCAACGGCGTCGGCGGCGCGGCCAACTCGCGCACCGGCACCGGCACGCTCGGCTTCTCGGCGGCCCCGTCGTTCGGCGCAAACGGCTTCCTGCTCTCGACCGCGCCGCTCGGCCCCGGCCAGACGGCCATCCCATCGTTTACTCCCGCTCAGGGCGCTGCCTCGGGCAACGGATACGGCACCGGCTTCACTACCGTCTCCGGCTACACCGGCAATCCCTCGGGCGTTGGCTACGCCGATCCGTACCTGGGCGGCCGCGCTCCGCAGTACATCAACTGGAGCCTCGGCTTCCAGCATTCGTGGACTGATTCCATCACCTCGACCATCAGCTATGTCGGCTCCGAGGGCCACTTCCTCATCTCCGACGGAAGCGACGCGCGCGGCTACTGGTCCAATCAGCTCGATCCCAAGTACCTCGCACTTGGCTCCAACCTCAACCTGGCCGGCTCCAGCATGGAGGCTTATTGCGTTGCCAACAACCTGCCTTGCCCGCCTGCGGGGCTGTTCACCTCCAAGCAGAAGCTCCAGACCGCGCTCAAGCCGTTCCCCTTCAGCTCGGTCAGCGATAGCTACGGCAACGTGTCCAACTCCTTTTACAACGGCCTTCAGGTCTCGATTCAGAAGCGTCCGTCGCACGGACTTACCTTTATGCTGAACTACACCTGGTCGCGCGCTATCGATAACGGCGGCACCTTCCTCACCGGCTATGACATCCCGGCACAGTTTTCGCCGGATGGCAAGTTCCACAAGGCCGACTCGTTCGACCGCACCGTCTCGACCAGCAACCAGCCTCAGCACATTGTGCTGACCGGCGTCTGGGATCTGCCCTTCGGCAAGTCCATCTTCGCCAACACGGCATGGCAGCGCGCCATCTTCGGCGGCTTCAAGTTCTCTGAGATCTTCCAGGCGAACTCGGGCTCGCCCCTGGCCATCACTGCCTCGAACTGCGGCACCAACCCGGCGCAGGCCAGCTGCCGGCCTACCCTGAACCCAGCCTTCACCGGCAATGCTCGCATCAACGGAGACTGGGGACACGGCGTCACGGCCTCGAACACCAAGGTCAACTTCATCGACCCCAACGCCTTCATCGCGACGCCTGACTATACCTTCGGCAACTCGCCGCGGACGGCGCCTTACAACCTCTACGGCCCGGGCAACTACGGGCTCGACATCAGCCTGCGCCGCAGCTTCGCGCTGCACCTGTCCGATTCCAGCAAGCTGAGCCTCCAGGCCGACATGTACAACGTCACCAACCACACGCAGTTCAGCGGCATCGGCACTTCGTATGGAAGCTCCAACTTCGGCCAGGTCAGCGGCCAGGGCAACCTCTCCCGCGATCTGCAGCTCTCGGGCCGCCTGGAGTTCTAACCTCTAACCGCAGGAAAACGACCGCGGATTGAACGGATGTTCACGGATTTTGTTTTATCCGTGCAATCCGTGTCAATCCGCGGTCGCCTTTTAAAATCGGTGTAATCGGTGCAAATCGGCGTTAAGCCTTTCCGTTACATGATCCGGAACCGCTCGCGCATCAGCCGTTGAAATCGCGGCTTCCAGATCAGGTCATACGCCAGCTCCTTGTCCGGGAACATCGCCAGCGCGGCCTTGCGGCTGTCGGCGATCATCTGCGAGGCCTCGTCCACGGTCAGCGAGGGGTCTTGCGCGATGGTTGCCATCACCATGTTCATCATCACCTGCATCCGGCGAATCAGCCGCTGCTCCTCGGCCCGCTCCTCCGCGCTCGGGACCCGTACCTCCGCCTTCATCTCGTTCAGTTCCATCCGACCCCCCGTCCGAACTCCAGTCCAATCTCCCTAAAGCTGTTATCCTCCGCGCAGCCGGAGGACCTGCTTTTGCCCTCCTGCCGCCTGCCGGTTAATTAGACGCTCCTTTGACCTCCCGGATTCCTCCGCCGCTGTCCAGCAGAAACCTGGTCAATCCAAACTCATCGGTACGGTAGAGCTGCGCGTGCGCATCCTCAATCCTCTCGACCACCTCAAACCGAGGATGACCGAATGTATTCCCTTTTCCCACGGAAATCACTGCATCTTTCGGGGCAGCGGCGGCCAGAAACGCGGGCGTGGTCGAGGTTTTGCTGCCGTGGTGCCCCACCTTCAGCAGCGTTACCTGCGTCATCCGTCCGCTGCGGAGCATCTGCCACTCGCTCACGGCCTCGGCGTCGCCTTCCAGCAGCACCGAAGCCTTGCCATACTGCATCCTGAGCACCAGCGAGTCGTCGTTTACCGGCTCGCCGACGTTGGTGTAACCGGGTTGAGGCGAGAGCGCCGTCACGCCCATGCCGTCCCACTCCGTATGGTCGCCTGCGTAGAAATGCCGCACGCGGACGCCCAGCCCGCGCGCCTCGGCCAGCAGCGTGCGATACGCCTCCGAGTCCGGATCGATACTCACCCACAGCTCGCGCGGCATGAAGTTGCGCATCACCGCCGGCATTCCGCCCATGTGGTCGCTGTGCGCGTGGCTCAGCACCAGCACGTCGAGCCGTCGTATCCGCCGCGACCACAGGTACGGCGACACCACCTCTTCGCCCACGTCGAATCTGCTGGTAGCCTGCGCCGCCTCATTCAAGCCGCCCACGGGCCCGCCCGCATCCACCAGCATCGTCTTGCCCGTCGGCCCCACCACTAGAATCGAGTCGCCCTGCCCCACGTCGATGGCCGTCACTTCAAGCCTGTCAGGCGCGACCAACTCCGGCTCGGGCCACAGCACCATCGCCACCACCAGAGGCAGCAGCGTGACTGCAACCCACGCCCATATTCGTGACTGTCGAACGGCCCAGCAGCAGAAGGCCCACGCTGCGACAGCCAGTGCCGCAATCCACCACACCGGCGCAGGCACGCGCAGGTTTGCCGTATGGACCGCGCTCACCCGGCCAATCACTCCCGTTACGCCATGCAGCAGCAGCGCCGTTGCCGCACCCGGCAAGGCCGCCACCCACGGGCCAGCGAGCATGGCGCAGAACGCGACCACGGCCATCGGCATGAGCACAGCCACCAGCGGCACGCTCAGCATGTTCGTCGGCAGAGCGAACATGGTAGCGCGGTGAAAGTAGACCGCCATCGGCAACACCATCACCATCTCCGTCACGAGGCCAATCAGCGCCAGCTCGAGCGCCCACAGCGTCCATCGCACCGCCAGAGCGGGAAGCCCGCGCGCCCATCGCCCGAGCACACGCGCAAACGTCTCGCTCCACAGCCGCAGCATCACGCGAAACTGCGCAAGCGGGGGAGCAAAGGTTATGTCCAGCCACTCGTCTCCGAGCGTTCGCGCTGCGCGTGCGTAGGGCAGGAAGCTCCGCTCGCCCAGCGGCACGGCGATGCCGGCAATCGCCGCAATCGCCAGAAACGTCATCTGGAAGCTCGCCCCGAAGAGTGCGTCCGGCGACCATACCAGTACGCCCAGCGCCGCAGCTCCCAGCGCGTTCAGTACATTGCGGTCGCGCGACATCATCCGCGCCATCAGAAAGACCGCCGTCATAAAAAGTGCGCGTTGCACCGGAGGGCCGAAGCCCGTCAGCAGCGCATAGCCTCCGGTCAAGGCAATCGTCAGCAGCATTGCCGGCCACTCCCCCAGTCTGAGCCGCCGCACCATCCAGAACAGCAAACCCGCGATGAGCGCAACGTGCATCCCCGAGACCACAAAGAGATGAAATGACCCTGTACGCTCAAACCCGACACGCAGCGTTTTGTTCAAGCCCGCCCGGTCGCCAAACAGCATCGCGTTCAACATGCCCGCGTCGTCGGCGTTCAATCGCAGTGCAGGGGGAAGACCGCGATTCACCCGCGAATGCACATACCGCAGCACGCGCCCTGAGGCCCACGCCTGTGCTGCGTAGACTCTGCACTGCGCCACTGCTGTCCAGCTTGCTCGCTGAAGAAGCCGCACGCCTCCATCAGCCGCGGGCACTGCATCCGCGCCCAGCAGGGCGATCTTCGAGGCCCGCACAGTTGCATGTGTTCCCAAGCCTTGCGCCAACAGATAATCCGCGTACTGCCACGCGCCGGGGTCGTGGTAGCGTTCCGGCACACGCAGTCGCATCGGTGCCTCAACCACATCACCGCAGTGAAACTCAGGCAGAGGATGAAAACTGTCCGTAGATCCGGGTCGCGCCTTGTCCGCGACCACATTCATCCGCACGCCGCCGGTCATCGGAATGAGCCGCGAGATGTCCTGCGTCAGATACTCGATCTCCTGGACGTTTAAATCCACCGAGAGTGCGCCAACCGCCGCCTCGGACTCGGCCTCTTCTTTGCCGACCCACCATCCCGGCTCGTTGTCCTGATCCGGCGCCTTCGGTGTGGCGGGAAGCTCCCGCACGCGCACCACCCGCCCCACCACCTGACGGCTCAACCCATCGGTGTAGCTCAGCAGTGCCTGCTGCGTTGGAGGTGCAGGCTGCATCTCCGCGCACCAGAAACCCACCGCCATCCACGTTGCAGCCAGAGGCAGCACCGCTAGCCGCAGCGAATGCCTCAGCGCCGTGAGCAGAAGTCCATACAGCAGAACCAACGCAACCAGCAGTACGATTGCAGGCTGCCAGTGCCGCGCCAGCACCTCGCCCGCCGCGAACCAACACACGGCCATCAGCACCGGCGCGCGCCTGAACTCGAGCGCCTGCACCGGAGCCGCCGCGCGTGGCCACAACCTGGCCCGAAGCTCCTTCGCCGAGGAGCGTTCCTCTACTCTTTCGGTCTTCACCACTCTGCCTGCCGACCGCCTGCTTCAATTCACAACACACGCAGTTTATCTGCGCAGCACCACAACCGTCTCCAGATGGTAGGTCTGGGGAAACAGATCGAAGAGATGGACCTCCGCCAGCCGGTAGCCGTCGCTCACGAGCAACTTCAGGTCCCGAGCCAGTGTCACTGGGTCGCACGAGACATACACCATCTCCTTTGCCGTGACCCGCGCCAGCAGAGCACACGCCTCCGCACCAACACCCGCGCGCGGAGGGTCCATGATGACCAGCTCCGGTCTCTCGCGTTCGAGCACCGCCTGGCGCAAAAACTCCACCGTCGTGGCCGCGACTCCGCGTTTTCTAGGTCCTTTGAATGATTTCGCCAGAGCATCGCCAGCCGCTTCGACCGCCGTGACCTGCTTGAATTCTCCGGCCAGCACCCGCGAAAACAATCCCACGCCAGCGTACAGGTCCCACGCAACCGAACCCTTGCGCCCGGCCGTGACCGCCTCAACCAGCTCATCGACAAGCAGCCGGTTGATCTGAAAGAAATCGCCGCGGTTCACCCAATACTCTTCATCTCCGACGCGGTAGGCGAGCCCATCCGCACCCCAGCCTTGCAACGGGCGCACCTTCTGGGCGCGGCGCGCAGTATCGCCTGTGATGAGTGCGGCACCGGCCCCAACCAGCTCCGGCACGACGACGCGCATCCGTTCGCACAACTCACCAAACCCGCCGACGCGCTCTTTGCAGACAAACACCGTCATCTGTAGCTTCGCTTCATCGCCGGTTGAGAAGAACTCGACCTCCGCCGCCTCGCGCGCCCATCGTCCGGCGACCGAACCTTCGCGCCCAATCTCGACAAATGCCTGCGCCGCACGCCACAGCAGCGGCGTGGCAATCGGACACTCATGCACCGGAAGAAACTCGTTCGAGGCGCGCCTGCTATACCCCACCTGCAACGTCTCAACGCTCGCCTCCACCCGCAGACGAATCCGGTTGCGATAGCCCCACGGCTCGCCCGTGTGAGTCTGAATCGCAGGCAACTCCGCGAGTCCAGCCCGCTCCAGCGTGTCGTGCAGGATCTCCGTCTTCATCGCAACCTGCGCCGCATACTCCGCGTGCTGGTACTGGCAGCCGCCGCACTGCCCGAAGTGTCCGCAACCCGGCTTCACGCGGTTGGCGGAAGGCTCGATCACGCTGAGCAGCGCAGCTTCGTCGAAGCCATTTTTCTTCTCCGTTAGCCGCGCCTCTACCAGCTCGCCCGGTAGCGCGAACGGCACAAACACAGTCTTACCCGCGCCTCTGCCCTCCGTCTGGCGCGCAAGGCCGGACCCGCCATAGACCGCCTTCTCAATGCGCAGCTTCATTCGTGTCCCATGTAGAACAGGCTCAGCCGCGGCAGGCCCTGCTCTTCCAGCAACCGCTTTTGTAGAAACTGCTGCTGTACCTGCTTGATCTGCACGGCCTGCATCTTGCCGCGATACGGCGCCAGCTCACGCGCAGCCTGCTCACGCAATTGCACCAGACGCTCTTCCGGTGTCGCTGTCATCAGCGCGGCAAAGAGTCTTTCTTCGAGCGCACTCAACGTCCGGTCCAACTCCTCCAGTGAACGCTCCGGCCCAGCCTCCGCAGCCAACGCCCGCAGACGTCCCGCAACCTCGCGCGCGACCGCATCGGCAGGAGCGGCCAGATTCGCAGCCTCCAGCAGTTCTGCATTCTTGCTCAGATAGCGCGTGATGCGCTCCGCTTCAAACCCGCTCGCTGCCGGATCACCTCCCGGCTTCTCCGCGCCGATGGACGCCTCCATCGCCTGCTCCACCGCCTCCATCACGCTCTGCGAGCACCACGCCAGCCCGTTGACCTTCTTCGTCCTGCCGGGATGCCGCAACGCCTTCGCATCATGCTTGTCGAACGCGCTGTCGATGCCGCGCAGCACTGCTTCAAGCGGCACCCCGGCCTCTCGCCAGGTCTCAATCAGCGCCCAGTCCAGCGTCGAGAGCATCAAGAGCGAACCGCGCCTCTGCTGAAACCGCTCTTCGATCTCAGTGAAATAATTGAAGTAATTTTGCATCTGCCCAAATCGCGCCCGAACCCGGCTCAACCGTTCCGCTTCTTCTGCCGCTCCAGATTGCGCTCGTAGATGATGCGCAGCCCGTTCAGCGTCAGCATCTCGTCCACGGCTCCGATGTACTTCGAGCCCGAGGCGATCAGCTTGGCCAACCCGCCCGTAGCGACCGTCTTGGTCTCCGGCCCCATCTCCGCGATCATGCGTTCGAGGATGCCGTCCACCAGCCCGATGTAGCCGTAGTAGAGGCCGATCTGAATGTTGTCCACCGTTCCGGTGCCAATGACCTTCGCCGGCTTCTTCACGTCGATGCGCGGCAGCCGCGCCGCCCGCGCAAACAGCGCGTCCGCCGAGATGCCCAGCCCCGGAGCAATCGCCCCGCCCAGAAACTCGCCCTTCTTCGAGATCGCGTCGAACGTCGTCGCCGTGCCCATGTCCACCACAATGCATGGTCCGCCGAAGCGTTCAAACGCCGCAATGCAATCGACGATGCGGTCTGCCCCGACCTCGGTGGGGTTGTCGGTCAGCACGGGCAGGCCGGTCTTCACACCCGGCTCAACGAACAGCGGCTTCACCTTGAAGTAGACCTCGCACACTTTGCGCAGCGTCGAGTCGAGCGGCGGAACCACCGAGGCGACGGCGATTCCGTCCACCTGGCCGATCTCCAGCCCCTGCGAACCGAACAGGCTCCTCAGCAGCACGCCGAACTCGTCCGTCGTCTGGCGCGAAGGCGTCGTGATACGCCAGTTCGCCACCAGTTCCGCCCCCGTCCCGTTCGCCAACTTATACAACCCCAGCACGGTATTGGTGTTACCTACGTCAATCGCCAGTAGCATCGGTTCTCCTGCCCGTTAGCTCTGCTGCTCCCGCACGCCGCCCGAGAGCACTGTATGCTGCACGCCGTCGTCGCCTGCGACCTGCAAAAAGCCGCTTGAATTCAATCCATTCGTTACGCCAGTATATCCGCCGTCCTCGTCCACATGGACACGCTTGCCCATGACCCAGGTCGAGGCAGAGGCAAATCGTTCCAGGAGGCCGCGCCCGTTATGGCCACCCCGATACTGCCGCACGAGCAAGCGAATCTCTTCATCCAGCGCGCAAAGCAGCGCAATCAGCAGGTCATCTCTCGATACCGCCCGGCCGCTCTCCCTGCGTAGCGAAGTCGCCAGCGGCTCAATCTCCGGCGGAAACGCGAGATGGTTCAGGTTGATGCCGACACCGATCACCGCATAGCGCAGCATCGCCGCCCCCGTCGCGGTCTTTGCCGTGGAAGCACTTTCGACCAGGATGCCGCCGCATTTCCTGCCGCTGAGCAGCAGATCGTTCGGCCAGCGAATATCGACCGATAAGCCGGCCACATCGCGGATAGCCGCCTGCGCCGCAAGTCCCGTAGCCAGCGGGACCCACATCGCCATCGCCATCGGAATCGGCGGAGCGACCAGCGCGCTGACGTAGAGGCCGTCTCCGTCAGACGAGTGCCAGCGATGTCCGCCGCGACCGCGGCCCGCCGTTTGCTCATCCGTTACATAGACGCCGCCGCGCGCGCCGGTCTGCGCGGCTTCAAGCGCCAGCGCATTTGTCGAGCCGACCGAAGCGAAGTGCATCACACGCCCGGCAAACGCTGTCCCGGCAATTCCGGCTTCTACTTTTTCTAAATCGAACACGCGCGTTCCTAATACAAGTCCGCCGTAATGCGCATACTCAGATCGACAGCAACAGCGGAGTGGGTCAGCGCGCCGACGGAGATGAAGTCCACGCCCGCCTCGGCGTACTTGCGAATCCCTTTGAGATTCATGCCGCCCGAGGCCTCGATCAAAATCTTCTGCGGAGCGGAGCGTATCTGCTTAACGGCCTTCTTCACCTGCGACGGCGTCATGTTGTCGAGCAGGATCGACTCTGCTCCACCCGCGATAGCCTGGTCCAACTCCGTCTGCGATCGCACCTCTACCTGCACAATCTGTCCCGCCTTGTGCCACTTGAGCGCCTTTTCCAGCACCGCCGGAAGTCCGCCGCCGAGCGAGATGTGGTTGTTCTTAATCAGGATGCCGTCCTGTAGGTCGAGCCTGTGGTTCACGCCGCCGCCGCAGGAGACGGCATACTTGTCGAGCACGCGCAGGCCAGGAATCGTCTTGCGCGTATCCAGCACCTTGGCCTTGGTGCCCGAGATGGCTCTGACGTACTCGTTGGTCAGCGTAGCGATGCCGCACATGCGCTGCATCAGGTTCAGGATGACGCGCTCGGTCGAGAGCAGTGCGTGCGCGTTGTGCCGGATGACGGCCAGCGACTGCCCCTTCTTCACCTTGACGCCGTCGAAGATCTCCGGATGGCTCACCACCTGAAAGCGGCCCACCGTCGCAGGGTTCATCTTGCTGAAGATGTCGAGGATGACAGGGATGCAGCCGAGGCCGGAGATCACACACGGCTCTTTGGCGATGATGGTGCCCGAAGCGCGCAGGCCCGGGTCAATCGTAAGCGTGGTGGTGACGTCGTTTGCAACCCTGTCCTCAGCCAGCGCGGCTTCGAGGATCGAGCGAATCTTCTTGCTGTTCCAGTCCATTGCGTCATCCTAAGCCCTGCTGCATTCTCGCAGAAATCAAGTGCAGGCAGTGTCTCTTTATAGTCAAGTCCGCAAACCCCGCATCGATCATGCTGAAAGAGTGCGGCCGTTCGCCTGTCATTCTGAGCGCAGCGAAGAATCCCGGCATTCCGCTCATGCTTGCACAACTCTTCGCCTCAAACCGCTCTACTTCGGCAGCGCCTCCAGCGCGGTCTTTGCCTTGTCGTAGAGCATCTGCGTCTCGGCAGCCTGCTTGCGCAACCCATCGACAATATGCGCCGGGGCCTTGGCCATGAAGGCTTCGTTGCCAAGCTGCTTCTGCGCCGCGGCAAGACCCTTTTCAAACTTCGCGAGCTCCTTCGTCAGGCGCTCACGCTCGGCGGCCACATCGATCTGGCGCTCGTAGACGATGGTCACGTCGAACTCCGAAGTCGAGCGGGCGTTGGTGCCGGTCAGAGACTCGTTGGCGAACTCGACCGACTGCACACGCGCAAGGCGACTAAGCATGTCGCAGTTCGCATCGGCCAAAGCGAGCACACGATTGCTCGCGTGAAGCTGAATGGGTGCCGCTTCCTTCTCCGGAACGCCAAGCTCCTTGCGTAGCGCACGCACCGTGACGATCAGGTCCTGCAAGGTCTTCATCGCCGCATCGGCGGCGGCATCGGCGGGGAAGTCAGCGGCCAGCGGATAGCGCGTCAGCGCGATCGACTTCGCGGGAGCAGCGTTGTTGTAAAGCGCGTGCCATATCTCTTCAGTCAGGAAGGGCATGAAGGGCGAGAGCAGCCGCAACGCGCTCTCGAAGACGGCCACCAGCGAGGCGAGTGTGATTGCGGTGATGTCGTTCTTCGTGTGGTTCTCGCCGAAGTCGAGCCGCAGTTTGACCAGTTCCAGATACCAGTCACAGAACTCGCCCCAGAAAAACTGATAGACGGCGCTGGCGGCTTCATCGAAGCGATACGCGGCGAGCGCGCGTTCCACCTCAGCTGAAACCGCGCTCAGCCGCGAGAACATCCAGCGCGTTTCAAGCGGAGTTGTCTCGGGCAGGGCACCCACCTGGGCCGACGATGAGGCCGACGGCGAAGGCGGGGCACCCACACTGACCGTGTACCCCGCCTTCTGCGCCGCGTCCATCTGCATAAAGAGAAACCGCGCCGCATTCCATATCTTGTTGGCAAACGCGCGATAGCCTTCGGTGCGGCCTTCGCTGAAGGCGATGTCGGTTCCCGGCGAGGCCATGCTGGCCAGCGTAAACCGCACCGCATCGGTCCCATACTTCTCGACAATCTCGATAGGGTCAATCACGTTGCCCTTCGTCTTGGACATCTTCTGCCGCTCAGCATCGCGCACCAGCGCATGAATATAAACCTCGCGGAAGGGCACAGCGTCTTTCAACTCGCGCTTCGAGCCGTCAGGCAGCGGCACGTCGAGCATGAAGTGGCACCCAAGCATAATCATCCGCGCCACCCAGAAGAAGAGAATGTCGAAGCCGGTGACAAGAAGCTGCGTCGGATAGAACGCCCGAATGTCAGCCATGTTCTGCGGCCAGCCGAAGACGGTAAACGGCAGCAGGCCGGAGGAGAACCACGTGTCGAGCACATCCGTCTCCTGCGTGATGTTGGCGGAGCCGCACTTGCCGCACTTCGTCGGCGTCTCACGCGCGACGGTAATCTCCTTGCACTCGCCGCAATGCCACGCGGGGATGCGATGCCCCCACCAGAGCTGCCGCGAGATGCACCAATCGTGGATGTTCGTCATCCACTCCAGATAAATCTTCTTGTACATCTCCGGCGTGAACTGGATGGCGGGCTTTGCGCCGTTCGCTGCGTCAACGGCGTCGATCGCATTCTGCGCGATGGAGTTTCCACCGCTCGCCGGCTGCTTATTCACTGCGATGAACCACTGATCCGAGAGCCGCGGCTCAATCACTGCTCCGCTTCTCTGCGAGAGCGCAATGGCCAGCGCATGGTCCTTCACCGCGACCAGCATCCCCGCCGCTTCAAGATCGGCCAGCAGCTTTTCGCGCGCTGCATAGCGGTCGAGCCCGTGGTACGGCGACCCAGGCAGCAGCACATGCGCCGTCTCATCAAGAATCGTCAGCGACGGCAGCTTGTGCCGCTGCCCGATGGCAAAGTCATTGGGATCGTGCGCAGGTGTCACCTTCACCGCGCCGGTGCCGAACTCGGGATTCGCCCAGTCGTCGGCAACAATAGGCACCTCGCGGTCAGCCCCGCCGTTCACGCCAGTCATCGGCACGCGCACCTTCTTGCCAATCAGCGCCCGATACCGTTCGTCATTCGGATTCACCGCAACCGCCGTATCGCCGAGCAGCGTTTCGGGCCGCGTCGTTGCGATCGTGATCGAACCCGTCCCATCGGCCAGCGGATAGCGAATGTGATAGAGCTTGCCCTGCCTCTCCTCGTGCGTCACCTCCAGATCGCTGACGGCAGTCTTCAGCACGGGATCCCAATTCACGATGTATGCCCCGCGATAGATCAGCCCCTGCTCCCACAGTCGCACAAAGGCCTCGCGGACGGCGAGGCTCAGCCGCTCATCCATGGTGAAGTACTCGCGCGACCAGTCCACCGAAGCGCCCAGCCGCTTCATCTGGTCCAGAATGGCCCCGCCGTAGTGCGCGCGCCAGTCCCACACGCGTTCGATGAATGCCTCGCGACCAAGTTGCTGGCGCGAGCTGCCCTCGCTCGCAAGCTGCCGCTCGACCATCATCTGCGTGGCGATGCCCGCGTGATCGGTGCCCGGCACCCACAGCGCCGTCTCGCCCAGCATCCGCCGCCAGCGCGTCAGGATGTCCATCTCCGTCTGGTTGAGCATGTGGCCCATGTGCAGCCGGCCGGTGACGTTCGGCGGCGGCAGCAGGATAGTGAACTTCTTTGTTGTATCCTGCGTATCTTCAGCCGGGGTTGCTACGTCAAACAGACGTTCCTCGACCCAGTACCGGGCCCAGCGTTCTTCAATGACAGACGGGTCGTATGCTTTCGGCAGTTCGTGACTCATGTGTGATTTAAGGGTAGCATCCAGAGGGCAATGCCCGGGGCCGCGGCCTGCCCGCCGAATGAGGTCTGCTTCCATGGTTCGATGGTTGTTTGCAGCCGTTGTACTGCTCTATGCCGTAAGGCCCGCGATGGCCCGCTCGGTCGATGACCGCGTCAGCCTTGGCGGCGACATCACCATCGCGGCAGGCGAG
The DNA here is from genome assembly GCF_035763405.1 of Edaphobacter sp. NCBI lineage: Bacteria > Pseudomonadati > Acidobacteriota > Terriglobia > Terriglobales > Acidobacteriaceae > Edaphobacter > Edaphobacter sp. Next base: position 17,881 of record NZ_DASUBE010000168.1, on the reverse strand, counting down.
ACCGGCGGCGATGTCGTCTGCGTCTTCTGCTCCATACATATCCACGGCGACACGCGGGGCGACGTGGTCGCGGTGTTGGGCAGCGTCACCGTAGACTCCGGCCACCGAATCGGTGGCGATGTTGCCGTCATCGGCGGCGACCTCAACCTTGGCCCTGAGTCCGAGGTGGGCGGCGATGTGTCGGTCATCGCCGGAAGCCCCAACCTCGCCGAGGATGCAGCGATTCACGGCTCGCGCACGGTGATTCCAGGTCGAGCGTGGCTCTTGTTGCCGTTCGCCCCTCTGCTCATCCTGGTCGGAATCATCTGGCTCATCGTCTATCTGGTACGGCGCGCCCGATACAGCTATCCCGCCTATCCGGGGCCTCGGCGTTATTGAAGCGTGCGAACAGCGCAAAGGACGATGGCCCATTCAGCGAATGGGCCATCGTCTTGAAACTATAGGAGAGCCGCTTATCTGCTGCTGTAGCTCTTCCTGCCGCATCATGCTTCGCTTGTCATTCTGAGCAGAGCGAAGAGCCCCGCATTTCGCCTATGGCTGCACAAAACTGACTCGCCAAGGAATCGGCCCAGTGCCCTGTCTCTGAAGTTCGCAACATCATTCAAGTTGTCATCCTGAGCGGAGTTTGGCGGCTTTTTACGCCAAACGGAGTCGAAGGACCTGTGGTTTTGCGATTTCAATTCATACAAAAAACTTTCGAGACACCACCTAGAACGGATTGATCTTCTTAATCCCCTTCTTCTTGGGGTGTTTGCTTGAAGACTCGTTGGACTTGTCGAAGTCCGGCTTCGTCTTCTTGCCATTGGCAGCGGGTTGCTGGGCAGCGGGTTGTGGCTTTCCGGCCACGTCGTTGATGGTATCGGGTGCAGCCGCCGGCTGTTCTACCGGAGGCAGCGGTGCGGCGTTCGGCGGGCCCACAGGTTTGATGCCGCCCGTGTCTACGGGTGCAGCGGTCGAAGACGGCGAGAGGATTTCAACCCCCATCGAAGCGCCAGGCGCGCCTGCTCCGCTCGTCGCAGGGGCAGCCGTCACCGGCGCGGTCGTGCTGCCGGGCTCCGTCGCGACTGCCGACGAATTGCTGTCCACGCTGCTCTCTGTAGGGATGTTCTGGAAGGCAAGCGGAGCTGCCGGAGTTGCTGCCGGTGTCTGCGCGGGCGCAGCGGCCGTCTGAGCCGGTGCTTGCGCTGGAGCGGCGGCTGGCGTCGGCGCAGCGGCCTTGGGTTGCGACGGGTTCATCGCCTCTTTGAAGTTGTTGATGATCGATCGTGTGACATCCGGCGCAAGCGTGGGTTTGGGATCCGTCAGCGACGGCTCGCCTTCACGCGCGGCCATCACCACGTCCGGCTGGTGGAGGAAGAGCAGTTTGGCGCGGTCCTGTAGCCGATACTGGCGGCGGCTGTTTTCCAGTGCCACACTCGCTGCCACCTGTTCGGGCGTCGGCGTGGGGATGGGCAGGTTCATCGCGGCGAGCCGGTCGCGCGCATCTTCCACGCGCGGCGCTGCGGAGTGCTCAAGCACGACCTTGCGGTAGGCGTCGGCTGCCTGGTTATCGTAGATCTGTTCCAGCCGCGCCTTTGGGCCCTCGGGCAGCCGGACCGAACGCACATAGTTGGCCTCCGCCTCGTAGGCATCGCCCAGCCCAATCAGCACCTCGTCCATGTGGCTGTATTCGGGATACGTATCGACGACGGTCTGGTAGCGCGCAATCGTCGCCGGCCAGTTGTTCCGCGAGGCGTAGAAGGACGCAATCTCAGACTCGCGCGAGCCCAGCACTTCCTGCACCTCTCTCAGCCGCTGCTTGGCCTGCGGCACCAGCGGCGAGTCGGGGAATTGCTGCAACATCAGCCGATACTCTTCCTCGGCATGGGTGGCCTTGGAATAGTCGCGGTCGGGCTTGTCCATCTGGCGGAAGTAGATGTCGCCCACGCGCATCTGGGCCTCGGCGGCCTCGGGCGCATTCGGGAAAAACGTGATGAAGTCCTTGTACTCGGCCTCGGCCTGGGTCAGCGCGGCGGTGCCGCCTTCCTTGTACCAACTGTCAGCGACGGCCAGCTTGGCGCGCATCAGATATTGCGAATCCGGATAGGTGTTCAGCAGCGTTTGCAGGTCCAGCCGTGCCACGTCGAAGCGGCCCTTCTTCGTGGCGTAGAGTGCCTTGTCGTAAAGCTCCTTATCGGGCAGCTTCGCGGCCTCGGCGGCCTCGGGTGTCAGCTTCTTTTCCTTGCGCAGCTCGCGCTTGGTGTCCTTCGATTGGACGACCTTTTCCTTCTTGTCTTCATCCTTCCTGCTCTTCTTCTTGTGAAGCTCGGTCGAAAGCGTGACATTTTCCTGCTTCTGACCGTTGGCGTCGGTAGTGGTCGTCGTGGAGCCAGTCACCTGCGCGCCTGCGGCAAGCGTTGTCGTCAGCATGGCGGCAGTCACAAGACCGGCCAGAACGCCCGAGCGAACGGTTGGGAAGAAAGAATGGATGGAACGGTGAGTCATCGGCTGTAAACCCCATCGGCCTCGCGCACGCAGGCGCTCAGGCATCCGTTTATTTTAGTCTTTCCCGCCACGCTTGTCTTACCTCGGGCGGCGATTGTGGCCAGCAGAAAAGCTGCTGAAAATGCCCGTCGTACTTAAGGGCACGGCTTCAGCCGTGTCGTAGGGCCTTCATCTGTTTGGGGGCTTTGGCCCCTGACGTACGATTCGTCACTACAGCGCGTTCTCTTGCAGCGGTTGGTGCAGCCGCGCGCGCCACCTTCAGCAGCTCCCGAGCATTCTTCGTCGTCTTGCCCGGACTGAACACGGCCGAACCGGCAACAAGCATGTCCGCTCCTGCTTCGACGACGCTGGCGACCGTGTCGTGAGCGACACCGCCATCCACTTCAATGCGGAAGTTCAGGCCCATCGTCTCCCGCAGCTCGGCGAGCAGGGCGATCTTGTCCAGCGCAAGCGGCAGAAACTGCTGGCCCCCGAAGCCCGGATTCACGCTCATCACCAGCACATGGTGAACCATCGGCAGCACTTCGACCAACGTCTCGACCGGCGTGGCCGGGTTGATGACCACCGCAGGCTGCACCTTATATTGCTCGATCAACTGCAACGTGCGGTACAGGTGCCGGCACACCTCCTGGTGGACGCTGATCATGTCCGCCCCCGCCTCGGCAAACTCGGGGATGAACGCATCCGGGTTCTCGATCATCAGGTGGCAGTCCAGCGGCAGCTTCGTAATGGGCCGGATGGCCTTAACGACAGGCGGCCCGAAGGTGATGTTCGGAACAAAATGTCCGTCCATGACATCCACATGGACAATCGTGCCGCCGCCGCGCTCCGCCGCGGCAATCTCGTCGGCCAGGTGCGCGAAGTCCGCAGCAAGAATGGAAAACGCCAGTTCGATCAAGGATTCACTCCTGCCAGAAGTCTATCAGCGCAAAGCCGGACAGACGGAACTCGCCCCAACCCAGATCGTGTCAAGCCCCCCACTGGGAAAATCCCTCCCAACTCGCACAAAACAGGGCGAATCGAGCGGTGTAGATTTGGCGGTCGAGTTTACGCCGCCACGTATCATGGAATGAGGGGCCTCTGATTAAGTCTCCGATTGTTGACCCGTCATTCTGAGCGCAGCGAGGAATCCCTGTATTTCTTTTCTGCGCTGAGTCCTTCCGCGGCCCTCCGATTACGTACATCAGGGCTTCCTGAGCACTGCGAACGAGCTGGCAATTTGGAGGGCTTCAGCCTCGTACCGTCCACCCAGACATTGCTGGGTAGTCCGAACCTAAGTCCTTTGTTCGAAGGACTTTGAGTACTTAATGGGGGGTACTACCCGGCCGCCTCATCCGCCGCCGCAACGCGCCCCTCGCCGAGTATGCGTTCCTTCGCAGCCTTCGCCGCCCCGCGGTCGGTCTCCGCCATCGCCTTCGGCTCGCCGATCGCCACCCGCGCCGCCCCGCGCAGAATCTTCCGCACGGGCCACGAGCCGTCCGCGTTCTGGAAGTAAATCTCCCCGGCGCGCTGCTTCTCCGGACGGTAATACCACCGCCGAAGCATCGAGAGATGATCGCTCACCAGAGCGAGGTCAGCGGTGGAAGACACGTCCTGCTGCAAAGCCGCCAGCACACGAGCCGCCCGCTCCTCTGGCGAGTCCGTCGCCGTTGCCTCGCCTTCGAGCGGCACAGCCTGAAGCATCAGCGGCTGCGCAAACAGCGAGCTGCCGACCGAGGTCTGCTCCCGCACCGCCCGCACGCCAAGCGTCGAGAGCCGCTCCGGCCCCGAGAGGCAGCCTCCTTCGAGCAGAAAGAGCGCAGCCTCTTCCCGCTGCTCAGCGCCCGCCGCCGCCGCCTGCACCACGACCGCACGAAGGCATGGAACAGGCCGCACGAGCCAGTCAGCCTGTGCCGCCGCCGCCTTCACCTTCTGCCACTGCGCATGGATTGCCGCCGCCCGCTCGAACTCCATCGCCGCCGCCGCCTCGTCGCGTTCCTGAGCGAGCTGAGCGATCATGCTCTCGCCGCGCGTGTCGAAGAACCGTTTCACCGCCTCCGCCTCGGCCGTGTACTGCTCGGCCGTGCAGGCCATCTTGCACGGCTCCAGACACTTCTTCATCTCGCCGTAGACGCAGCCCGGATGCTCCGGATAAGGTTCGAGATCTTCGTAGCACCGTCGCAGCTTGAAGAGGTCGAGCACCGCATCCGAGTAGCGTTCCGCCGCCACCCGCGAAGGGAACGGCCCGTACATCTCGCCCAGCCCCCGCTTCGAAAGCCGATTGGTTGCATAGACGCGCGGATGCGCGTTCGTCATGGTGATGCGCAGAAAGTAAGGCGTGTGCAGCTTCAACCTGCGGCGCGCCTCGGCGTATCCGAAGAGCGCGGCAGCGGCGTGGTAGAGCACAAGCTGCGACTCGAACTCCGAGCCCGTGACCGAGTACTCGACGCGAGCGACTTTCTCCCTCAGGTTCAGCCGCTTCGACTGCGACTCCGGCGGATCGAGCAGCCGCCGCATCCTGCGACGAAGATCAGCCGTTCGCGTCAGGTAAGGCTGGTCGTCCGTCTTCGCTCCGCACAAAGCAAAAACACCGGGCAGCGCGGGAACGGTGCGCAGAATCTCGTCAGCACGGGCCGGAGCGAAGTCTACAAGATGATCGAAGTGAAAGCTGGCCGTCACAGTCAGCATTGTAGCCTCGTCATCAGGCTCCCGCGATGGTCATGCCTTCGATGCGGATCGTCGGTGCGGCGCTGGCCCCGCGAAACACAAGATCATCGCCGATGGCGACGATGTTCTTGTACATGTCCTTCAGGTTGCCCGCGATGGTGATCTCTTCGACCGGATAGGCAAGCTCGCCGTTCTCAATCCACAGGCCGCTCGCGCCCTGCGAGTAGTCGCCCGTGACGAGGTTCACGCCGAAGCCCATCACCTCGGTGACGTAGAGACCGTTCTTCACGTCGCCGATGATCTCGTCCGGCGTGAGCGAGCCCGGCTCCAGAAAGAAGTTGCCCGCGCCGATGCCCGGATTCCCCGCGAGGCCACGCGAGGCGTTGCCGGTGGACGCTATGCCGAGCTTGCGCGCGGTGTAGGTGTTGGTGACGTAGCTCTTCAGCACACCGCGCTCGACCAGCACCGTGCGGCGCGTAGGCAGGCCCTCGCCGTCGAAGGGCCGTGTGCCGAATCCGCCGATGCCATCGAAGACGAGCGTGCCGTCGTCGATGACGGTGATGTCCTCGCCCGCGACCTGCTCGCCGAGCTTGCCCGCGAAGAACGAAGCGTTGCGGTAGATCGCGTCGCCGTTGGCCGCCTCGAAGATATTGCCGATGATCGACTTCGCAATTTCGGCCGAGAAGACAACCGGAGCCTTCTGCGTCTTCACCTGCCGCGCGCCCAGCCGCTGGAGCGTGCGCCGCGCAGCCTCCTGCCCGACGGCCTCGGGCGAGTCGAGCTTCTTCGTCGTGCGCGCGGCGGAGAACCAGTAGTTCCGCTGCATCGCGCCCCTTTCATCCTGCGCGATGGGCTGGGTGGAAAATCCGCAGTAGCTGCGGCTGTACTCGCCCGCAAAGCCGCGCGAGTTCACCATGACCTTATGCGTTGTCGCTGTGTCGAAGTCTCCTCCGCCGGAGTTCTGGATGCGCGTATCGCAGGCCATCGCCGCTGCCTCGGTGCGTCGAGCAATCTCAATGCGCTCGGCAGGCGGCATCTGGTTCACGTCATCGAAGTAGAGGTTCAGCTCGCCTTCCAGTTTGCCGTACTCATTCGGCTCAGGCAGCCCGGCGAACGGGTCTTCGCTGGTAATCTTTGCCAGCGTGATGGCCCCTTCGACCAGCCGCTCGATGCTCTCAGCAGAAAAGTCGGAAGACGAAGTACTCGCCACGCGCTGCCCGATAAAGACGCGCAGTCCGATGGCGCGCGAGCCGGACTCCTTAAGCTGCTCCACCTGCCCGAGACGGACGAGCGCAGAAAACTCATCGCCCTCAAAGATGACAGCCTCGGCGTCTGTAGCCCCGGCCTTCATGGCTTTGACTACGACGTCCGTGGCGAGCTGTTTCAGATCGGAGGTGATTGCGGGTGCTATCTGGGACAAGTTCCAAACCTCAATGGACAGGGGATGAGGACTGACGCGCCACTCGGCCGTCGGTCGCCTTGAGAAAATACATACCGGCGGAGCAGTACTCGGAGTCGCTCTTGAACTTGTGCCCGATGTGAGTTTCCTGTCCGCCTTCCGGGCTGCGCTTGAATACCTTGACCGCACCGCCGCAATTCATGCAGCGGAACTCCGTGTCGTTGTCCTCGAGCGCTTCGGCGATCGTCTTGACCTTCCAGAACGGTTCGTAACCACCGCTCGCTCTAACTCGACGACGTTTCACTTCACACTGGTAAAAACTTTCCCGTTCGACTGCCATTCCGTGCCTCATTCCATGGTGCGGTTGACTTGTTGGGTTGAATCGTACTCTCCGGTATCATGCACGCGGAGGAAATCCGCCACGTTATTGCAGAAATTGTGATTCGATCGCTTCGAACTCATAGACCTCGTCGCGCTCGAACGCCATATCTATTGCCCTGTTCCCCCCACGGTCATGCGGTCGAGTTTTACCGTCGGCATGCCGACGCCGACCGGGACGCTCTGGCCCGCTTTGCCGCAGGTGCCGATGCCTTCATCGAGTGCGAGGTCGTTGCCGACCATCGAGACATGCTTGAGCGCCTCCGGGCCGTTGCCGATTAGCGTCGCGCCTTTGACCGGCTGCGTTACCTTGCCGTCTTCGATCAGGTAAGCCTCGCTTGCCGAGAAGACGAACTTGCCGTTGGTGATGTCCACCTGGCCGCCGCCGAAGTTCACGGCATAGAGGCCGCGCTTGACGGACTTGATGATGTCCTCGGGCATGTCTTCGCCGTTGAGCATGTAGGTGTTCGTCATGCGCGGCATGGGGATATGGTGGTAGCTCTCGCGGCGTCCGCTGCCGGTGTTGGGCATCCCCATCAGTCGCGCGTTGAGCTTGTCGGAGAGGAAGCCTTTGAGGATGCCGTTTTCAATCAGCACATTCTCCTGCGTGGGCGTGCCTTCGTCGTCCACGTTGAGCGAGCCGCGGCGGCCGGGCATCAGGCCGTTATCGACGACCGTGACCTTTGGGCTGGCGACCTGCTGGCCGATGAGTCCGGCGAAGGCGGAGGTCTTCTTGCGGTTGAAGTCGGCTTCGAGACCGTGGCCGACGGCTTCGTGCAGCAGCACGCCCGGCCAGCCGGGGCCGAGTACAACCTGCATCTCGCCTGCGGGCGCCTCGACGGCGCTGAGTTGCAGGATCGCGGTACGCGCGGCCTCCGTGGCGAAGTGCTCTGGTGACTTGGTGCCTTCGAAGAAGTCCATCGTCACGCGCCCGCCGCCGCCGCTCGTTCCGCGTGCGGTGTTGGTGGCGTCCTTGGCGATGACGAAGATGTTCAAGCGCGCGAGCGGTTGCGTGTCCGAGGCGAAGGTGCCGTCAGACGCAGCGACGAGGATGCGGCGCAGCTCGTCGTTGAATCCGGCGCGGACCTGCACGATGCGCTGGTCGTAGGCGCGTGCAGCTTTGTCGGCGCGCTCGATCAGCGCGAGCTTGGCGGCGATCTCGGCATCGCTGGTCGCGCCAGTGATGGGGTAGAGCGACGGCGCGCCATCGGGCTGGCGGAAGCCGCTCATCAGTTCCTTGGCCGGGCCGCTGGCGATGAGCGCGGCAGTGCGCGCGGCGCGGAGCAGGCGGTCGCTTGAAAGATCGTCGGTGTAGGCGTAACCAGTGCGCTCGCCGGAGACGACGCGCACGCCGCAGCCTACGCTGATACCCTGGCTGGCCGTCTTGACCAGCGACTCGTCGATGCCGAGCGAGGTCGAGGTGACGGACTCAAAGTAGAGGTCTGCATAGTCTCCACCCGCTGAAAGAGCCTCGCCGAGGCAGCGTTCCATCAGGCGTTCGGAGACGCCGAGCTTGTCGATGAAGTAGCGTTTGTGGTCCGGGGCGGATGTTGTCATCTTGAGTTAGATGATAGGCGCGGCACACGGGTGCGGCAAATGCCCCGAATGGCGCTGGCTATCGCCCATGCGGCTGGCTATCGCCCGTGCGAAGGATCTGGAGAAGCGGCGACGCTCATGTCGAGTAGCAGCTTCGGCGCCCCCGGCGCGTAGCAGTTGCCGTCGCTGGCGTATGTCTCCGCACAGGCGCGCGTGGACGATTTGCGGCGCGGCGACTGTGCATACTGCCACACGACTGCATCCGGCGTTCCGCTGTGCTCAAGCGGCGGAGGGTGCAGCGTGCAGCCGTTCGAGGGCGGGCAGGCGTCCTGGTAGACGAATAGCGCGATGGGATGAAGATGATCGTGCGAGACGTGTTCGCGGATGTCCTGAGCAGTTGTAATGGTGTGGCCGTGGCCTTCGCTCACGGGCTGGCCGCTGGCGTAGACACCAGGCAGATAGCCGGAGTGCGCGACCGCTTCGGTCCACGCAAAGAGATACGCCGCCTGCTCGTCAAGGAGGCGCCCGCCTTGTTCCTGATCGAGAAAGATGATGGTGCGGGCGGGGAAGTGTTCGCGCCCGGCTGCGGCGATGGCGGCTGCGGCGTCTTGCCTGCCCAGCGATTCAGGAGTTGTATGCGCGCGCTGCGCCTTCACGATCTGCGTATCAAGGCGGCCATTGAACAAAACGAGGAAGCCGAAGCCCGCACGCAGCAATGTGTCGCGCTTGCCCTGCCATGTATTTGCGTCTTCGCCCGGAGGCGCGTTGAGCCAGTATCCGGCAAAGGAAAAGTCCTTGCGCAGCGCGGGCAGGGCGGCATCGCCGGGATAGAGGTTCAGATCGAAGCCGATGTAGTTTTTGTGTGCCGATGAAGTCTGCTGGGCCTGTAGAAATGGCGTGAGCGCGAGCAAGGTGAGGCAGGTGGCGAGCAGGCGACGAGGGGAGGTCATGCTTCTCTTAAGGTACACAACTATTGTGCTAACGTGCTCTTGAGAGCATGGTGTGCCTCAAGGAGAGCAGGATGAGCACGCTGGAGATGGACCCGCGATACCCGATTGGCTGGTTTTCAAGGCTACATCACACTGCGCGCATCACGCGACTCGGCGGGCGGAAGGGCCGGTAGCGCCGAATGGAGACAGCGCCCGCGCGCAGGACTTCCGTTGCAGACGAGCAGACGGTCGAGCAGATTGCTGCCGCCATCGAGGCATTCCTTGCCGAGCATCCTTGCGCCATCGTGCTCGAGGGAGGCAAGGCCATCTTCGACATGCGAGAGGCGAAGTACAGCCTTGCAACCGAACATGGCCGCTGCACGTTACAGATGTGGAGCGAAGAGCACAATCTGGTTCGTCGCGTCAGCGCCACCAGAGTGCGCAAGGACATGCTGCTGCTGAGCACGTTGCGCTTCGGACAGACGAAACCGCAGACACTGGAACTGGTGGCGGACCGGGATCGTCGCACGCCGTCAACGCGCCAGGCCACGCGCGCGAAATATCTGCGCGTGCTGGACCGCGTGCTGGCACGGAACTTTCCCGAATTCAAGCCTGAGGCATTTCGCACGGCAATGGATCTTGAGCACAGCTTCGGTCCGGCCTATGCGCGCGGCTCGCTGGTGCAGGGACAGAAGGCGTGGGCCGTCATCGCAGTCAACGACGAAGAGACGCAGGTTACGGTGGACGGCATTCTGACGCTTGGGATTCTGTGGCTCCATCATTGCCGCGAGTCTGGCAGCGGACGCAGGGTGTATCAGGGATTGAAGGTGATCGTCCCGCACGGCATGTCGGCGCTGACGCTCTCGCGGCTGGCGTGGCTCAACACCGCCGTCGCGCAGTGGGAGTTGTACGAACTGGACGAGCGCACCGAAGAACTGGTCGAACGCGACGCCGCCGACCATGGCAATCTTCTGACGCGGCTGGTGCGTGCGCCGAATGAGCAAATGGTGCGGGAGAGATTCGCCGAAGCGGCGGCGCGTGTAATGACTCTTGTTCCCGAGCCGATGCGGGAAGTCGTCGAACAGCGCGTGCGAAGCGCAACGGAGATGGCTTTCCTGCTGCATGGACTAGAGTTTGCGCGCGTCAAAATGGGTTATTCCGGCAACTCCTTCAACAGCGCGCAGGAGATTACCTTCGGCGCCGGCGCGAATGAGACCTTGCTGGGCGAAGCCAGCGAAGACCAGTTGAGCGAACTGGTGGCACGACTATTTACGCGGCGTGCAGCGGGCGGCGACATGCGCGATCCTCTCTATCGCATGCAGCCGGAGCGATGGCTTGAAAGCGTGCTTCGCCGCAATGTCGAACCACTCGACGCACGGCTTGATCCGGCGCACGTCTACACGCAGGTGCCCGCGTTTGCCGCGGCGGATCGTGGGATGCTGGACCTTCTCGGTGTGACGAACGACGGGCGTCTGGCTGTGATCGAATTGAAGGCCGACGAAGACCTGCACCTTGCGCTACAAGGGTTGGACTACTGGATTCGCGTCCGCTGGCATCACCTGCAAAATCCAGACCGCATGACTGGTTTGGGTGAGTTTCAGCGGCACGGCTACTTCGGTGGGCGCTATCTGTCGGAGGAAGCACCGCGGCTGTATCTTGTTGCCCCTGCGCTGCGCGTGCATCCGGCGACGGATGTGGTGCTGCGCCATCTCTCGCCCCGTGTCGAGTGGATGCTGGTTGCGCTCGACGAGCGATGGCGCGAGAAGGTGAAGGCGGTTTGGCGCAAGCGAAGCGGTGGGTAGATGTGTAGCTGCACTGTATGTACACTTAAGGGGTTGAATGTTTGATTGGGACGAAGCGAATTTGGACCACATAGCGCGTCACGGGGTTGCGCGTGAGGAAGCTGAACAGGTTATTTTGAACGATCCAGTCGATGGCTGGCGGCAACATCAGGATGGCGAGGAGCGGTTCATGCAGATTGGCGTGACGAATGCCATGAGAGTGCTGGTTGTGATTGTCACTTGGCGTGGTGATTTGGTCCGTGTTGTCAGTGCGTTTCCTGCGCCACCCGGTTTGCGGAGCTTTTATGCGGCGGAGAGAGGCTAACATGACGAAAAAAGAGATCGTAATGCCGAAGTTCAAGACCGAACGAGAAGAAGCGGATTGGTGGGCAGACAATCCGGATTTTATTTTGCAGGAGTTCAAACGCGCCAAAGCCGAAGGCCGTTTAGGACACGGCACGGTAAAAAGGCTGGCGGCTGAACGACAGGCGGCCAGGAGCACGACCATTCGGCTCGATCCGACGGACTTGTCGCTTGCAAAGACGCAGGCGGAGAAGAAGGGATTACGCTACCAGACTTATCTGAAGATGCTGATCCACGAGGCGCTCGGGCGCGAAGAGGCCAAGGCCCACAGATAAGAGGCCAATCAGCCGCAACTGGTGCCGAGGGCTTCAAGCGAGGTCGCACTCTCCTCGATGGCGTCTTCGGACGCGGCTTCGTGGCGCGACTCGAAGAACCCCTCGATCGCGCTGAGCACCGCATTGCCGTTCTTCGATTCAAAGATCTGCCTGCGCAGCGCCGCACCGCCAGGGACGCCGTGCGTAAACCAGCTTGCAAACTGCTTCATCTTGCCGACACAGTCGCGGTGGCGCTGCTCGCGCGCCGTCTGTCCGGCGGCGGTGATGGCCGCGGCGCGCGTGGCTTCGGCGGCCTCTTCGAGGGCAATCTCATCGACCAGCATCTGGAAGTAGGTGCGGATCATGTGGTAGCGGTCTTCGTTTGTGGGAACATCGTAACTTCCCATGCCCGTGGCGTCTTTGGTGGCGGTGTACTGGGCAATCTGGCGGAAGATCCACGGGTTAGCCGGAGCGGTGCGGCCAATCATCACAGCGTCACAGCGGGTCTTTTCGACCATCGCGGCGGCGTCTTCCGGCGTGCGGATGTCGCCGTTGCCAATGACCGGAATGTTGACCGCGTCTTTAATCTGTGCGATGTACTCCCAGCGTGCCTGGCCTGTGTAGCCGTCCTCGCGCGTGCGGGCGTGCAGGGCTACGGCGTTCAGGCCGGAGTCTTCGGCCAGCTTCGCCAACTCGACGCAGACGATGTTCTGGTCGTTCCATCCCATGCGAATCTTCACGGTGAAAGGAATGGTCACTGAGGCGCGGATGGCCTTGAAGATGCGCTCGATCTGCGGCAGATCGCGCAAGAGGCCCGAACCGCCGTTGCAGGCGACGACGCGCTTGGCCGGGCAGCCCAGATTCAGGTCCACGATGTCGAAGCCTGCGTCCTCGACGATGCGCGCCGACTCGGCCAGCGTCTCGGGGTTCGAGCCGAAGAGCTGCGCGGCGATGGGGTGCTCGTCGTCGTAGTACGTCAGATAACGCTTGCGCTTGGTCTCGCGCATCCGCGAGAGCCCGTCGGCGGAGGTGAACTCCGTCATGATGAGCCCGCAGCCCGACTGCTGGTTGGTGGTCTCCTGCGCCACGTCAGCATCGGTCACGGCGGAGCTGAACTGGCTGGCATTCTTGATGAAGCGGCGGAAGACGGTGTCAGTCACGCCGGCCATCGGGGCCAGTACTGTTGCAGGAGCGATGTTCACTTTGCCGATGGAGAAGCCGGCCGGGACGCGGCTCTGCTCGGGCATCGCGTGCTCAATGGGGTCGTCCCACCGCTTCTGCTCGAGTGTGTATCGCTTCTTCATAGGGACAGAGGTCAGGGAATAGGGATCAGAAATGCAGAGGCCCCCGCGCTGGCGGAGGCCTCCGGGTTTATGGGCTCCGCTTACTTCGCGGCGGCGGCTTCGGCTTTGCCTGCGTCGCTCCTGGCGAACTTGCGGCGGAAGCGTTCGACGCGGCCGGCGGTATCGACCAGCTTCTGCTTGCCGGTGAAGAACGGGTGGCAGGCCGAGCAGATTTCGAGCACAATGTCGCCCTTGTGGGTCGAGCGCGTCTCGAAGTGGGTCCCGCAGGCGCACTTGACGGTGATGGTTTCGTACTTCGGGTGGATTCCTTCTTTGGGCATGGTATCTATCCTTTTGATCGCACGGAGCCTGTCGGCCCTCTTGCGGAACTTTTGCCGTCCGGCGCGCGGATCGCTTGCGAACGGGTGTGCTCACCGTCACATCGAAGTGCCTGTCGCGCTTCCGGAGTACGGGCAGTCTCTTTAGTTTAGCCGATTTGGCCTGCTTATCCTACATCTCTCACAGATTCGCACAGGGCCGATTCGATTCAGGTGCTGCGATACTGGAAGGCAATGATCGAGGTTTGCTCAAAGTGCGAAGGATCGGGGCTGCGGATTGTGCGGCGCGACGACGGAACGCAGTTTGCCCAGGAATGCTCCTGTCGGATTGAGCGCAGGGCTGCCCGCAGGTTGGGCCGCGCGGCGATTCCACGGCGCTATGAGCACTGCACGCTCGATAACTACGAGACGAACTTTCCCTCTTCGCACCGGTCGTTGGGCGCTGCCCTGCTGCGGGCGCGGAAGTTTGTCGAGGGCTATCCACTGGAAACGGCCGGAACAGGGCTGTTGCTGACCGGCTCGATCGGTGTTGGCAAAACTCATTTGGCTGTCGGCATCCTGCAGGCGCTGGTCGCCGAGCGCGGGGCCACAGGCCTCTTTTATGATTACCGTGACCTGCTCAAGCAGGTGCAGAACAGCTACAACCGGCAGGTTGCGGCAACGGAGCTGGAGATTCTGGCCCCCGTCTTCGACGCAGAAGTGCTGGTTTTAGATGAGCTTGGCGCGTCCAAACCCACCGACTGGGTTTGGGACACCGTAGCCCACATCCTAAACACGCGCTACAACGACCGTCGCACGACGATTATCACCACGAACTACGCCAATCTTGCGCCACTGGGTATGGAGCAGGGGCCGCGAGGTGCGGTGCGCGAAGAGACGCTCGGCGACAGGATTGGCGAACGCATGAGATCCAGGTTGCAGGAGATGTGCGTTGTGGTCGAGATGCAGGGAGAAGACTTCCGCCAGAAGGTCAAACGGGCGAGCTTCGGCTGAGCCGTGTGTTCCCTCAGATCATTGTCGCCAGCATGAAGAGCACGACGGTCAGGGCCGCGAACTGGTACAGCCGGTCCGAAGGAGCCGAGGTGGCCGCGGTCAGCACTGCTTGCCCGGTCTGGTCAGGTGCATTGAAATTTTGTCGGCTCATCATGACCTTCCTTACTCCTTCTGATGATCTTTAACGTCATTTAGCTCCAGAAAGTTCTGCCCCGGCATGAAAATCAGGTGAAGTTTGCTGATGGGATGCCTCGAATCGGTTTCGTCCGGGCGTCGTCGGCGGCCAGTATAAAATTCTGGCCTATGAGCGAAGAGCAGCGGACTGGCGGCGCAGGTGGCGATGAGGCGAAGGCGGAAAGCGGAGCTGCTGAGTCCGCTATGTTTCAAGCAAAGCCCACCAGCGACGCGCGCGTTCCTGTGATGGCATGGGTGGTGGCTGGAGTGGTGGTGCTGGCCGTGCTGGTGGCCCTGGTGTTTGCGGGACGTCGCAAGAGCGGACCGCCGCCGAATACGCTCCAGCCGCTGGCGGCCTATGCAGCTAACCTTCCCTTGTCGCAGTTCTCCATGAGCGAGTCCACCAGCTACTCGGGTGGCAAATCGACCTTCGTCGATGGTCATATCCATAACGGGGGCAGCCAGACGGTGACGGGCATCATGGTGCAGGTCATCTTCCGCAATGACGAAGGGTTGCCGCCCCGGATCGAGACGCTGCCGATGGCGCTGATTCGGACGCGGGAGCCATATATCGATACCCAGCCCGTGGCGCAGAACCCGCTCAAACCCGGCGACGACCGGGACTTTCGCCTGATCTTCGAGTCGATTCCTGACAACTGGAACTATCAGATGCCTGAGGTTCGAGTCATTCAGGTAGAGACGAAGTAGATTCGGCGCCCTTGCCGGTCAGCAATACTTTCCGGGCACCCGGAACAAATTGCGGGGAACGGGCAGGTTTTCCGGAGAGCCGCGAGTCGTTTCATCTGGTGTAAATCATTCATTTTCAATCATATGTTGGCGTAGCTCTACTTTGGCACGCTACCTGCTCTAGAGACTGCGTGCGGTCGTTTGCAACGCATGAGGCACCGCTAGAATTCAGGAGCTTGGACAATGATGAAAACCGGACTTAATTTAGGTTTCTCCGTACTGCTGCTTGGAGGCGCTTTGGGCATGACCGCTGCTGCTCAGACGAGTGCGCCGCCCGCTACGCCTGCGTCGCAGCCAGCCGCCAGTGCCACGGCGAACAGCATGAATCCCGATGACGCTTCGAGCTATGCCACCGGTCAGCCCTTGCAGATGCAGTCGAAGGAAGGCTTCTGGGGTCACATGAACCCCTTTGCCCGCAAGAAGTGGGTGAAGAGACAGCTCGACCCGATCCGCGACCGCGACAATGAGCTTGACCAGCTTCAGGCCAAGAACGCGAACGACATCCGCGACGTAGACAGCCGCGCGCAGGCAGGCATCCATAAAGCGATGGATGCGGCCAACACGGCCGACCAGCACGCGCAGGACGCGCAGAACCGCGCGAACGCCGCTCAGTCGCTGGCCGACAACGCCGACGGCCGCACCAATGCATTGAGCACGACCGTGGGCAACCTGGATCAGTACCAGCAGGTCTCGGCAACCGCCATTCCGTTCGCGTCCGGGCGCACCTCGCTCGGCCCGAAGGGCAAGGCTGACCTCGACGACCTGGCTACCAAACTGGCCAACGAGAAGGGCTACATCATCGAGATTCAGGGCTACAGCCGCTCAGGCGTTGCCGCTTCGCAGGCGATGGCCAGCTCGGTGGCACGCTATCTCGTGACCGAGCACCAGGTTCCGGTGTACCGCATCTACAAGACTGGCATGGGCCGCAATGTGGCCAAAGCCGATAGTGGCGAAGAGACCATCACCAATGGCGTCCGGGTATCGTTGCTCCACAACAGCCTGGCGACCATGAATCCAAGTTCGGCGGCCAACGTTGCGCCGTCGTCGCCGGCAGGCTCATCTCAGACCGGGGTCAGCAATCCTCCTGAGATGAATCCGTAGCCCTCCCCCCAAGGGCGGCGGCGTTCTCCCCGCCGCCCGCAAGTTTGTCGGGACAACGGCTCAGACTGTTCCCGCAAAAAACCTCTCCTAACCAGAGAGAACCAAGGCAGATTGGCCCCTCAATGAGGGGCCGTTTTTTTGCCTGTGTGTTTTCAGGTTGAGCGGACGAGAAGTGGCTTTACTTCCAGGCTCGTGACCATCGCGGGCCTTGCGTCTCGTCCGTGCGCAGACGCGCGTCTACGCCCGCGTTCTTCTCAATCACTCTGCCGAAGAGCCAGATCAGATCCGAGAGTCGGTTCAGGTAGGAGAGGATCGTGGGCTGCACTGCAACTCCGCTTTCGGCCAGCCGCACCACATTGCGCTCCGCGCGGCGGCAGGTGGTGCGAGCCACCTCGTAGGCAGCCGATTCAGGATGCCCGCCCGGGATTGACCAGTCCGAGAGGATACCTTCAATCGCTTCGATCCTGTGGACGAGCCCGGTGAGGTGATCGACGTTCTCCTCTGTGATGACGGGCGCGTTCTCATTTTCCGGCGGCGAAGCCAGCGCCCCGCCGACCGTGAAGAGCATTCGCTGAATCTGCTCGGTCCAGTCGTGGACTTCCTTGTTGGAGCAGATGCTGCGGGCGAACCCGAGCGCCGTGTTCAGCTCATCGACCGAGCCGTAGGCCTCGACGCGCAGGTCGGCCTTCGAGACGCGCGCGCCTCCCGCCAGGCCAGTCTTGCCGCTGTCTCCATGTCTCGTTGCAATGCTCATGGTGGTCCCTGCCTTTATACGCCGATGTTTGCGCGGATGCCGGATACGCACGATCCGGCATCCGCGCAGGGTTGACTTCAGACTCGTTGACTTTAGACTCCTCTACTTCAAACTCCACGATTCGCCGCCGAAGCTGAGCTTGAGCCCGGCCCGGAAAGTGAGTGGCATCGAAGGGTAGCCGAACGCTTCGTAGTAGTGCTCGCTCAGCAGGTTTTGCACTGCGGCATAGGCGGTGAGCGCGTGGCTGACCTCGTACCCTCCGCTGAGGTCGAGCCGCTGATACGCGCCCAGCAGGTTGCGATTGGGCAGCAGCAGACTCGGGCCGAAGTTTTCGTCCGAGAGATACGTGCTGTCGTCGCGGCGTCCGACCAGCGTTCCGGTCAGCGATCCGTACCAGCGCGAGCGCATGTAGTTCAGGTCGAAGTAGCCGGTGTGCGGTGCGCGGCGGAATGGACGTGCACCCTTGAGCGGCGAGTACTGGCCGATGAGAATGTCGCTGAAGTTGGAACTGCTGTTCTTGACCGGGGCCGACGAGCTGGAAAACGAGCGTTGCACCACGGCGTCGAGATACGTGTAGCCCCCGCGCGCAAAGAGGTGGTGCGTGATGCTGTACTCAATCTCCGCCTCCGCTCCCTGCGCGCGAAAGGCCATCGAATTGATGGTCGCGCCGTACTGCGCGGCGGGATCTCCGGCGGCGGCAAAGCCAAGCTGGACCAGCGCG
>NZ_DASUBE010000167.1:0-20915 GCF_035763405.1 Edaphobacter sp. | reverse complement strand
CATCATCACCTCACCCATGGACGGTGTCGTCCTCTCCCGTGACGTCGAGCTTGGTGACGATGCCCGAGGCTTTGGATTTGACGATGACCTGCGTGATGGGCGTGATCTTGCCGGTGGCGACGACGGAGCGGGCGATGTCGCCGCGCTGGGCCTTCGCAAGCTGCGAGGGCTCGAACTTGGTGGTGTTGCCGCTGGCTTTGACGGCTACGACGAGACCCGCCGCAATCACGACGGCGGCGAGGCCGATCCAGAGCCAGAATTTACGTTTGCTTTTGCGGTTGTTCGCCAAGGGAAGCTCCAGAGTATCTGTCGAGAATGTAGCGTCTCGGAGTGTGGGTACGGAAGAAGAGGCGGTGGAGTTCCATCGCTCGGCAAGAATGTTCGCGGAGTGAGGAGTCCAGTGGCAGGCCGGGGAGGAGTGATACTGGCGGCCCCGATGTTAAGGCTACCGTTGAGGCCAGGGGGAGATTTGCCTGCGCCTTCTTTTGTAATTCGATTTTATTCAATGGTTTGTCTTGCTGCCATGACGCGAAGGGTGCATTGTGGCGACGGGGTTAATTCCTCTGGCACATGAGACGCGAAAGAAGGCGTTTGGGTAGGGGATTTTTTGAGGGTCATGGATGAGCCGGGGTTGGCAGTGGGTGGGTTCGTCCTTCGCACCCGCCGCACAAGGCGCGAAGGATGGGCACCCGGCCGCAGATTCCCTTCGGGAATGACAACAAAAGTGTGGACTGTTTCCGTGCCGGCTTCAGGCGTATTTGCGGAGAACGCCGAGGACTTTGCCCTGGATGCTGACATTGGAGGCGGGGGCGTAGATGGGGGACATTTCGGCGTTCGAGGGCTGGAGGCGGACCATGCTGCCTTCGCGGTAGAAACGCTTGAGGGTGGCGTCGGATCCATCGACGAGCGCAACGATAATCTCGCCTTCGCGGGCGGTGCGGGTGCGCTCGACCAGGACATAGTCGCCGGAGACGATGTGCTCGTCGCGCATGGAATCGCCGCGCACTTCAAGGGCGTAGACCTCGCGGTTGCCGATGATGTCGCCGAGCGAGATGGTCTCGGCAGTCTCGATGGCCTCGACAGGCTTGCCGGCGGCGATGCGGCCGACCAGGGGCAGGCGCTCGCTCTTTTTGCCGCTGCGGACGGGGAGTACGTCGATGGAACGGCTGCGGTTGTGCGCGCGCTGGAGCAGACCTTTGTTTTGCAGGTTGGTGATGTGCTTGTGAACGGTGGCCAGCGAACTGAGACCCAGTCCGCTCGCGATCTCTTCATAGGAGGGTGAGTAGCCGTTCTTTTGAGTGAAGCCGGAGAGGAAGTCGATGACCTCTTTTTGCCGCCGCGTGATAGCCATGCGGGAATTGTAGCGAATAAAAAGCGAATTGCAAGTGTTTTTTGCTTTTGGGGTAGTGCAAGAGACGGGAGGCTGCGGAGGCTCTCCGGGGAGAATACGGGGGTCTCTCCACTGCGGCGGCAAAAAGCGCCGCCTGCGGTCGAGATGACGCGATGAGGTGGTGTGCATGGAGTGACGGCGGCTTAGGCTGCTGAAGGTGATCCGGCTTCGGCTACCAGAGGCGGTAGCTGAAGCCGACGGAGAGGATGGGGAAGAAGCTGGCGTAGCTGAGGTTGTGGTTGTTGCGGGCGATGAAGGCGGCGAGGTTCCGCTGGAAGCCGGGGTCCTGATCGACGGACTGACAGCCGATGTTGGCAGGAAGACTGGGGTTGCAGGCGCTGCCGGTGAAGCTGACCTGAAGGCTGGGCTGGCCGACGTAGTAGAAGCCGAGTTCGACGGGGATGCTGTAACGGCTGCGTTTGCGCGGGAGCATGTTGCCGAAGCCGAAGGAGAGGCCGGGAGCGACTTTGCGGAAGCCGATGCGTCCGGCGCCGTGGAGCGGGTCGGTGTAGCTGCTGATGTAGTCATGGCCGTTGAGGGTGACGTCGCTGCCGGAGGGAATGATGGCAGTGGCGAGGACGCGGTCGTTGTTGCTGAAGACGGCGAGCGGGCTGAGGCGGAGGCGTCCGCCGAAGGGAAACCAGTCGAGCGCGGCGTGGGCGGAGAGTAGGCGGAGATTGATGCCGACGTTTGCGCCCTGCTCCTGAAAGCTGGTGGCGAAGGAGAAGGTGTTGAGGCCGGTGCGCAGGTTGAGCCGGCGTGCGAGCGGCGTGGCGAGATCGAAGCCGGGGCCCGCGAGGCCGAGCTGCGTGGCGAGGGCCATCTGCGAGAAGGGGTGGAAGGTCTGGGGTGTGTGGATGGCCGAGAGCGGAAGCGTGACGAAGGCTGCCGGCGCGGGAGTGGCTGCGCTGCTGGAGCCGAATGCGTCGAGCGATGCAATGGGCGTGTTGGCGGAGGTGGTCTGCGCGGGGGCGTGGCAGGTGAGGACGAGCGTTGAGAGGATGAGTGCGCTTAAGAAGGCGATGCGTGCGGGGTTTGGCAGATGTGGAGTCATGGGTGTCCTTCCATCGATGCGTCGAGAAAGCGGGTCTGCGTTCTCTATCGGCGGATGGAGGCGATGGTTGATTCCCATTTTGAAAATGTGCTGTGCAGAAACTTGCGATGGGGGATTGTAAGGCAGCCTGTGATGCAACAAGGTAGTAGCACGACAGCCGAAATCGCTAACGCGACGGCGGCGGATCGAGACAGAACGAGAACATGCTCGGAGACGATGGATGCGTGTACTAGTGGTTGAAGATGATGCTTCGCTGGCGCTTTTTCTGCAAAAAGGTTTGACGTTGGAAGGACACGAGGTGGATTGGGTAGGCGACGGCGAGACGGCGCTGGTGCGGGCCGAGGCGTATCAGCCGGACCTGATTGTGCTGGACCTGAGCCTGCCGAAGAAAGACGGTACCGAAGTGCTGGCGGAGATGCGCGGACGCTCGGATGGGGCTGCCGTGCTGGTGTTGACGGGCCGCAGCCATGTGGATGATCGGGTGAAGTGCCTGAACCTGGGAGCGGACGATTGTCTGCTGAAGCCGTTCAGTTTTCACGAACTGACGGCGCGGTGCAGGGCGCTGCTGAGGCGGCGGGAACAGTTTGCCGATCCGGTGCTGCGGCATGGCGATGTGGAGTTGAACCGCATGGAACGCAAGGTTTCGCGTTCGGGGCGCGCGGTGGAGTTGACGGTGAAGGAGTTCAGCCTGCTGGAGTTTCTGTTGCAGCGTCGCGGACGGTGTTGCACGAGGAGCGAACTGTTGCGTGAGGTGTGGCAGATGTCTCCTGATGCGGGGACGAATGTGGTGGATGTGTATGTGAACTATCTGCGCAGGAAGCTGGGTGCGGCGGCGGAGGACGGCGACGGCTATGCCGTGATTGAGACGGTGCGGGGAGAAGGATATCGGATGGGCGGCGCGGCGAAGATGGCTCCGCGAGCGGGCGAATACAGGGCGGAGGCGATGGTTGCCGGTGCCTGAGATGGCGGAGGTGAAGAAGACAGGAGCGTTGGCGGAACGGATGGATGTGGCGCTGCATGGGCTATGCCAGCCATTGACGGTCTTGCAGTGCAGGCTGGCGCTGGGCGAGTTGATTGGCAAGCCGGACGCGATGCGCGAGGCGCTGCGTGAAGGGTTGCGTGAGTGTGGGCGGTTGAATGCTGTGGTTGGAACGATGCGGGAGATGTTGCAGCAATCGATGGTGACGGAAGAAAGCGAGAGGGTTTGATGAACGGGATGAATGCGGGCAGAGATGTGGTGCGGGATGCGGTTGCGGGCGCTTCGGTAGTGGACATGGTCGCGGCGCGGACGGTGGTGGTGGCGAGCGCTGACACGAGCTTGCGGCAGCGGCTGAAGAAGTCGCTGACCGGACTGAGGTGGCAGGTGCGCGAAGCGGGAGGCGGCGCGGAGGCGATGGCACAACTGGAAGAGTCGAGGCCGGAGGCGCTGCTGGTGGATAGCTGGCTGCCGGACCTGGAGGTGGGCGAGTTTGCAAGCGTGATTCGGATGATGTATCCGGGGATGGAGCTGCTGCGCGTGGATGGTGGCGTGGACGGTGGGGCACGGAGTCCGCGACGCAATGAGCTGCTCCATGCGCTGCGGGAGGCGCAGGATGCTCCGGTGAACGATACGGCTGCTTGGGTTGCGGCGCCGGTGTCGGTGCCGAGAGCTTTGTCGCGGAGCTTTTCGGACGTGAGTGGAATGAGTGCGTTTGAGCTTCCCGAGGCCCGGACAAGTGAGCACGGCGGAAAACGGCAGGAGGGTTCGTCCGAGGCACGAGCAGAGGCGCGGGCGGAAGCGAGGCAGGATGCGCATGTGAGCGATCGGCAGGATGCGGCGCGGCAGGCGCTCTCGATGCTGCTTGGGCACAGCGAGCCGCAGCGGCGCGAGCATGTTGCACCGCAGGGGTTGCCGACGTTTCAGATGCTGCCCGAGATGGTGGGGACGAGCGCGCCGATGCGCGAGTTAACGCGGCTGATCCGGCTGGTTGCACCACGCTCTTCGACGGTGTTGATTGAAGGCGAGACGGGAACGGGCAAAGAGGTTGTTGCGAAGGCCGTGCATCGGCTAAGCGCGCGGTCGGGCAAGCCGTTTGTTGTGCTGAATTGTGCGGCGATTCCTGAAGCGTTGCTTGAGGCGGAATTGTTTGGGCATACGCGCGGGGCGTTTACGGGCGCAGTGCAGTCGAGGACCGGACGGATTGAGGCGGCGCATGGCGGAACGCTGTTTCTGGATGAGATTGGCGAGATGCCGCTGGCACTGCAGGCCAAGATGCTTCGCTTTCTGGAGTGCGGCGAGTTGCAGCGTGTGGGCGACAACGAAACGATGCGCGTGGATGTGCGTGTGATTGCTGCGACGCATCAGCCGCTGGAGAAACTGGCGACCAGTACGGGGACGGAGCGCACATTTCGCCTGGATTTGTATCATCGGCTGGCGGTGTTTCCTGTGGATGTGCCTGCGCTGCGTGAGCGCATGGAGGACATGAATCTGCTGACGGAGCACTTTCTGGAGAAGATGGGCAAGGAGATGCCGAGGAAGCGGTTGACGATCGAGGCCGAAGCGAAACTGCATGAACACCACTGGCCGGGCAATGTCCGCGAGTTGATGCATGTGCTGGAGCGGGGCGCGATTCTGGCCGGGGAGCGTATGGAGATTGACGCGGCGGAGATACGGTATCGGCGTGTGAACAGATGATGGGTCAGTAGAAACATGACGTTGAGGATTTGATAAGGGCACTCTCATTCGAGGGCGCTTTTGTTTGGACACTGGGATGCAATAGCAACTGCGTGGAGGTGCGGGATGGAAGTGACGACGGCACTGAGCGATGCGCTGGGCAGCTATCTGGACCTGACCAGCGAACAGATGAAGCTGACGGCGAGCAATATGGCGAACGTCGATACGCCCGGGTACAGGACGAAGGGGTTCGACTTCGAGCAGGCGTTCCTTGCCGAGCTGAATGATGCCTCGGGTACGAGTGGCTCACTTGGCGCGCAGGCTCCGGTGGGGAACGTGGACGGGCTGGTGTCGCGCCCGGACGGCAACAACGTTTCGATGGACCGCGAGGGGATGCAGTTGGCGAAAGAGCAGTTGCAGTTTCGCTTTGGCGTGTCGCTGCTCCGGGACCAGTACTCGAATGTGATGAGCGCGATTCATGCGGAGGCGAAGTAGCCATGAATCTGTTTGGCGTGATGGATGTGAGCGCATCGGCGCTGCGGGCGGAGCGGGTGCGGGCTGAGGTGGTGGCCTCGAATATGGCGAACGCGGAGACGACGAGGGCTGCGGATGGCACTCCCTACCAGCGGCACCATGTGGTGTTTGAGACGGCGGGTGGCGATGGCAGCTTTGGCCAGACGCTGATGGGACAGATGAGCGATGGTCTGGGCGGGTTCAGTAATCGACTCGGCGAGATGCAGCCGCGATTGAGCAGCGGATTCGGGAGTGCGGGAGTGACGGCGGAGAATGGCGCGCCGGGCGGAGTGGCTGTGGCGGGCGTCATCAGCGACAACAGCGCGCCGTTGCGGCGATACGATCCGGGCAATCCGGATGCGGGTGCGGATGGGTATGTGGAGTATCCGGACATCAATCCGCTGACGGAGATGGTGGATCTGATGGGCGCGACGCGGTCGTATGGCATGAATGTGTCGGCAGTGCAGGCAGAGAAGAACATGGTGAGTTCGTCGCTGGATATTTTGAAGTAGTGAATGCCGGATGAGGGGTGAGTATGAACGGATTTGGGAATGGGTTCGGATTGGTGGGCGGCGTTGGAGTAACGGGCGTCGACGATGCGTTTTCGAGTTTGACCGGAGCGGTGCAGGCGAGTCCGAATGCGCCTTTTGCAGGGATGCTGAAGTCGATGGTCGAGCAGACGAGCGCGTTGGATGAACAGGCGGCGCAGGCGGTGACGGGCGTGTTGAGCGGGCAGGGCGTGGATATTCACGATGCGATGATCGCCACGCAGAAGGCGGACATGGCGTTTCAGTTGGCGCTTGAGGTGCGCAATAAAGCGGTGGGCGCTTATCAGCAGATGATGAACATGCAGTTTTAGGATGCGAGTTTTCCGTAGATGCAATGGTGGCGGAGAAAGAAAAGCAGATTCCTCCGCTCCGCTGCGGAATGGAAATACTCGAAGACAGCGGAATGGAATACAGGAAGACAGAAGTCGACTTGATTCGAGATTTCAGGTTGGCGTGTTGAACGCTGAGGCGAGATGGCAGAGACACAACAGACGGGTGAAGCGGCGCTGCGGAAGTCGGAACAAGCTCCCATGCCCGAGGGTCCAATGGAAAAGGCGCAGGCTGCGGCTGCCGCATTGCGGGTGCGTTTTATGGCGCTGCCTGCGGGGAAGCGCAACTGGATGGTGGCGTCGGTCATCTTTCTGGCTGCGGTGTGCGCTGGGATGGCATGGTTTGCGAGCCGTCCGGATTGGCGCGCGCTGTTCACGGGGCTTGAGGGCAAGGACGTACAGCAGGTTTCGCAGGAGCTTTCGGCGGCGGGCATTCCGTTTCAACTGACGCCGGACGGCACGGGAATCCAGGTGCCCGCGGACATGGTGGACAAGGCCAGGATGGAAGTGGCGGCGAAGGGAATGCCGCAGACGGGGCGGCTTGGGTTCGAGTTGTTCGACAAGCCGAACTGGGTGGGCAGCGAGTTCGATGAACGGGTGAACTATCAGCGTGCGATGGAAGGCGAGCTGGAGCACACGATTGGAACGCTGAGCGCGGTCGAGTCGGCGCGGGTGCATCTGGTGCTGCCGCAGCCTTCGCTGTTCACGTCGGAGCAGAAGCCGGCGAAGGCTTCGGTGGTCTTGAAGCTGAGGCGCGGAGGGCTTGATCCGGGACAGGCGGACGCGATTCGCAGTCTGGTGGCGGGTTCGGTAGAGAACTTGAGTCCCGATCAGGTGACGCTGGTGGATGCGGACGGGCGCGTGGACCTGAAGCCGCGCTCGAACGATGCAGCGAAGCAGGAAGAAGAGCAGGCGCTGCAGGCGAAGCTGGTGGCGATGCTCGAACCACTGGCGGGACGCGACAATGTGCGGGCCACGGTGAACATCAGCTACGACGAAGGCACCGAGGAGCACACGGACGAGATCTACGACCCGACACAGGAAGCGACGCTGAGTATGCAGAAGAGTGAACAGACATCGACGCCAGCGGTGAAGCCGCAGGGGATTCCGGGCACGGCGAGCAACTCGCCGGGAGCGGCTGCGGTGGGCGGGGCTGCAGGGTCCGCCGCTGCGGCTGCGCCGGGAACACCGCCGTTGCTGCAGAAAGAGGCGTTGCCGGTTTATCCGCAGCAGGGAACGGGCGCGGAGCAGAGTCTGCGCGAAGAGAACGGAACGTATGGTGTGACGAAGCATCTTGTCCATACCGAACAGGGGCCGGGCCGTGTGCGACGTGTGACGGCGGCGGTTGTGGTCAATGACCGGAGCGTGACTGAAGGAGCCGGCAGCGCGGCGCATGTTGTATGGAAGCCGCGAAGCGCCGATGAGATGCGCAGGCTTGAGGAACTGGCACAGGCAGCGGTGGGCTTCGATTCACGGCGCGGCGATCAGGTAGTGGTCGAGAATGTGAGCTTCAGTACGAATGCGCCAGCAATCAAGCAGCCGATGATGGACAGGGTGATGAGCGAGTCGCGCGCGTTGTTGCGCACGCAGCCTGGATTGGCGCGCACATTGGTGATGGGGCTTTGCGGGCTGGTGCTGGTGCTGTTTGTGTTGCGGCCAATCGCACGGCAGGTGACGGAGACGCTGCGCGAGCCTCCGCTGCTGGAGGCTGGCGCGAAGGCGACGATTGATGAGCGTCTGCCTGCTCCGGCGGAAGAGTGGGAGCAAAACGCGGCAGCGAGTGCGCTGGCTGAGCCTGCGCCTGCGGTTTCGCGGATGCAGAGGCACTATCAGGGGATATTTGAGCAGGTCTCGGAACATATTCGGCGCGAGCCGGCGCAGAGCACACGGCTATTGGAAGCATGGATTGGAACGCCCGAGGAGGCGGAGTAAATGGAAGCAGCAACGCAGACGAGAACGCCAGAGCAGCGGCACCACCCGCTGATGTTGCCGGCGGAGTCCGGTTTTGAAGCGGCGGAGATGCCGGGGATCAGAAAGGCGGCAATCCTGATGGTGGCGCTAGGCGATGAGCTTGCCAAGGCGCTGTTTCAGAGCCTCTCCGAGACAGATGTGCGGCGCGTGACGGAAGAGATTACGCGGCTGGGCGAGGTGCCGGCAACGCAGTTGACCCAGGTGCTGACTGAGTTTTACGGGTTGCTGGAGACGCAGCAGTATATGGTGCGCGGCGGCCCGGAGTACGCGCTGAAGTTGCTGACGGAGGCGTTTGGCGCCACCAGGGCCGAAGAGATGCTGACGCAGGTGAAGAAAGTCCGCGAGCGTGCAACCGGCGACATGGCGATGGTGCAGAGGATGGATGCGGTGCATCTGAGCAAGTTTCTGGAGAACGAGCACGCGCAGACGGTCGCGCTGGTGCTGGCGCATCTGGATGCAAAGCACGGTTCGACTGTGCTGATGAACATGAAGGGCGCGATGCGCGTGGACGTGGTGCGCAGGCTGGCCGAGATGCGGCAGTTTTCTCCGGAGATGGCGAAGACGGTCGCCATGACGCTGCACAAGCGTATGGAGAAGATGGGGTCGGGCGGAAGGAAATCGTACTCGGGTTTCAAGGCTGTGGCCGAGCTGTTGAATAGGCTGGACCAGGTGGAGAGCAAAGGCATTCTGGAAGAGATTGAAGTGACTGAGCCGCAGACGGCGATCGGTATCAGGAACTTGATGTTCACGTTTGAAGACCTGATGACGGTGCCGCCGGAGAGCATCCGCGAGTTTGTCAGCCAGTCTGACAAGAAGACGCTTGCGCTTGCGCTGAAGGGAAGCAGAGACAACCTGAAGGCCCACCTCTTCAAGGCGATGAGTTCGCGCGCAGTTGAGATGTTGAAGGAAGACATGGACGTGATGGGGCCGGTGCGCATGAGGGACGTGAGTCATGCGCAGCAGGAGCTGCTGGCGTTGGCGAGGCAGCTTGAGAGCGAGGGCCGCATGATCCTGAAGATGGAGGTGGACGATGAGCTTGCCGTCTGAGCAGGTTGTGGCGGATGGCGTAGCTCAGGTCGCGCCCGCTGGCTTTCCGGCGCGATGGATGGATGCGCGTTCGCTTCGAAAAGAGATCTCGCGTCTGGAGTTTTTTGCGCTTGGACATGAGAACGCGGGATCGACGGAGGTGGAGACGGAAGACATGAAGGCAGACGAGGAGGCTTGTTTGCCAGAAAAAACTGCGCCTGATGAGGAGGCATTGGCCGAGCGCGTTGCTGTTCAGATTGAAGCCGCGAAACAGGAGGCCAGGCGCGAAGCAGACGAAGCGTGGGAAGAGGAGTGTGAGAGGCGAGTTGCGGTCGAGCGGGAAGCGGTGTTGCGAAGCTGTGAGCAGTTCAGCGCGGAACGTGCGCGGTATTTTGCGGGTGTTGAGCCGGAGGTGGTGAAGCTGGCGCTGGCGATTGCAGCGCGCGTGCTGCATCGTGAGGTGACGCTGGACCCGCTGTTGCTGACGGCGGCTGTCCGAGTGGCGTTGGAGAAGGTAGCGGACGGAAGCAGCGCGGTGGTGCGTGTCCCCTCTGCGGACGTGATGCAGTGGGGAGAGGTCTTCCGCGAGGCGCAGAAGGCGGGAGTGACTCTGAGTGGTGACGATCTCCTGAAAGCCGGTGAGTGCGTGTTGGAGACGAGTGTAGGAGCTGTGGACCTGGGTGTAAGTGCGCAGTTGTCGGAGATCGAGCAGGGGTTCTTCGATCTGCTGCAGAAGAGGCCCTGATGACGGCGACAGTGCAGGATGCCGATAAATGCAGTTTGGCCGGGCAGACGCTTTTCCTTGAGCCATATTTTGCGCGGCTTGCTGCGCGGCCTGCGTGGCGATGGCGCGGTCGTGTGGTGGAGGCCAATGGGCAGACGGTCGAGTCGGAAGGCCCGGTGTGCTCGGTGGGCGAGTGCTGTGAGATTGCGGGCACGGACGGCGAGCGCCATCCGGCCGAGGTGATTGGTTTTCGCGGACGCCACGTGCTTGCGATGCCGTTGAAGGCAACGCAGGGTGTGCGCTACGGCGACACGGTGTTTGCAACGGGCGCCGTGCCGGAGATTGCGGTGGGAACGGCGATGGAGGGGCGAATATTGAATGCGCTGGGCGCCCCGCTGGATGGTGGCGAGGCTCCGAAGGTCTCGCGGATGTGGCCGCTCGACGGTGCGGTTCCGCACCCGATGGAACGCAGGCCGATTCGGGAGCCGTTGCAGACGGGGCTTCGCGTGCTGGATGGAATGTTGACGGTGGGCCGTGGACAGCGTGTAGGTATCTTCGGTGGATCGGGCGTGGGCAAGAGCACGCTGATCGGCATGATGACGAGGAATACGGCGGCGGACCTGACCGTGGTGGGCCTGGTGGGTGAGCGTGGGCGCGAGGTGCGCGAGTTTGTGGAGGACTCGCTGGGCGAAGAAGGGTTGAAGCGGTCGGTGGTCTTTGTCTCGACCTCGGATCAGAGCCCGCTGCTGCGTATTCGGGCCGCGATGGCGGCGACGGCGGTGGCGGAGTTTCATGCCACGCAGGGAAAGCATGTGTTGCTTGTGCTGGATTCGTTGACGCGATATGCGATGGCGGCGCGCGAGATAGGGTTGGCGGCTGGAGAGCCCCCGGCAAGCAAAGGCTATACGCCGTCGGTGTTTTCAAAACTGGCGAAGCTGGTGGAGCGCGTCGGGAACTTTGAGACGGGCAGCATTACTGCGTTCTACACGGTGCTGATGGAGGGTGACGATCAGCAGGACCCGGTGGTGGACGCGGTGCGGTCGCTGCTGGATGGGCATGTGGTGTTGTCGCGGTCGATGGCGGCGGCGGGGTGGTATCCGCCGGTGAATGTGCTGGATTCACTGAGCAGGTTGATGCCTGCGGTGACTTCGCGGCAACATCGGACGAGCGCGTCGGCGGCGCGGCGATTGCTCGCGGCACATGCGCGCTCGGAAGATCTCGTCCGCATTGGGGCTTATAAGGCTGGCACGGATGCTGAGCTGGATCGTGCGATGGAGGTCATGCCCACGCTGCGAGCGTTTCTGGAACAGGATAGCTCCGAACGCGTGACGATGGACGATGCCGTGACTCGGCTGAACGCGATGGATTTGTAAATCATGCGCTCTCAATTAGCAACGCTTCGGCGAATCATGAGTATTTACGGTGTGCTCGAAGAACTGCGCTCTGCTGATCTGTTGCGTGCGACGACTGCGGTGCATGAGGTGCAACAGGCGATTGGCGGCGAGGAGAACGCTGCGTGTTCTGCGAGGACCGAGGGAAGGCTGGCGCTTGGCGAGGGCGACCGCGTCGGATGGACTGCGTCGGAGGCGGGGCATCTGGCTGCGGGCGTGAGGCGTGAGCGGCTGGAGCCGATACGCCAGGAGCGTCTGGAGCTGAATGAGGCGGCGAGGGAGCAGTATCTGCAGAGTCGCTTGAAGCGTGAACAGATGCAGCGCCTAATTGTGCGCGCTGAAGAGCAGATGAGCGTGGAGGAAGGGCGGAAGGCGCAGGCTGAATCCGATGATCGATTTCTTGCTCGCCGTTGGGCGACGGGGCCGCGCAGATGAAGAGTTCCTAATGCTTTGCGAGGTTAAGTTGGCATGGAAACTGCACGTCTGAAGGAGAGGACGACATGGTGACGGCCGCTGCGGTTGCAATTCCGATGTGTGCGGGGCAGGCTGACGTTCGCGCCGCGGTCGCTGATAAGACGCAAGGCGAGGTGAAGACGTTCGCCGAGAGTCTTGGAGAGCAGGCTGAGATGGAGTTGTGTCCCGGTACAGCGATGGATGTGAGTCAGGAGACGGTGGCGGTCATTTCGACGAAGAACGACGCAGCCTCGAAGGTAAACAGCGCAGACGCAGCGACCGCAACACTGACGGGGGCTGACGATAAGACAGTTGCCGGTATGCTGTTCGCTTCTGTGAAGGGAACTGTTGCGGCCCACGCTGCAATCGCGGTGTCGAACGTGAACACAACATCAAGCACAGGGCCCGGTACAGACCGGGTTGCGCCTGTGAGATCTCCTCAAGTTGAGTTGATTGCATTGTCGGCTTCGAGCGGTAAGGGCAATCAGGATGCGGTGGTCGATCAATCTGCTTTGTCCGTTGCGGTGGAACAACCGGTGCGCGTTGACGGGAGTGATGATGGAGAAGAGACGCAGACTGGCGCAGCGAAGAGTACTGGTGAGAAGGCGCAGACTGCTTCACAGGTAGTTTCGCAGACAGAATCTGCCGCAGGCACAACCTCTGCGCCTCTGCCTGCACCGGTGGGCGTGACAATGCCTGTGCAGCAAGCGCCTTCGCACACGGAACACGGAGCTACGGTTGAGAACGCAGTGGCGACAGAGGTGGGTGAGAAGCAGTCTGGGTCGGGCAAAAAGGTTGCAGATAAAAGGCAGGATGTTGCTGAGAAGACAGGCATCCATCAGCAGGATGCCAATGCGGTTGGAATCGTTGTGGTGAATGCGGTCCAGCCTGCCGTAGTGCCTGCGGTGTCAGCGGCGACGGCGGTTGAGAAGCCAAGTGTCATAACAGCGACGGTCGCCGTGCCGCGTGTTGTCTCTGGAAAAGAGACTCAACCTGCCGCTTCTAAAGGTGATGCTTCGATGAGCAAGCAGAACACCGCCGCGAAGACGGTTGCTGATGGACAGCGAACAGGCACCGAGCAGGATGGGCATGTTGCGAAGGGCGATGCCAATGTGGCTGGGCGATCGTTGCTCGCGGTAGGAGGCTCGCAACCTGCGCCTAAGGCGGGACAGGAGACGGTTAAGGTAGCTGCGTCTGTTGTGACCACGGCAAACGATGGCGGCACGAAGTTGAAGAGCACGGTGACTGCTGTTGCCGCAAGTCCCGTTGCGGTTGCAAGCGGGGCGACGCCGGCCCATCTGGCGGCTGCTCCCTTTGCAAAAGCGCAGGGAAGCGATGCCGGTGCGCAGCCGGGCACGATACATGTTGGAGCAGGCGAGTCAGGCTTTGCGGGCACGGCTGCCTCGTCCACTCCAGATGTTGCACACAGGACGCTGTCCGCTTCGCCGACGACACTGGAGGTCGGGATCCCCAATGGGACGGAGGGATGGCTGAAGATTCGCGCTGAAATGGCGTCGGGCGGAGGCGTGAATGCGTCGCTGTCGGCGGCGTCTCCGGCGGGCCAGGAGATGTTGCATCGAGAGCTGCCTTCGCTGACGGCGTTTTTGCAGCAGGAGCGCGTTGCGGTGAATACGGTGGTTGTGCATCCTCTGTCGGCAGCGGCGACACGTGCTGAAACCGGCGGCATGAGCGGAGGGATGAGCGGTCAGGCGCAGCAGAGAAACGGTCAAGGTGGAGATGGAGGTCGAGCGATGCAGGGGATGTCCGTCGACCATGATCCATATTCGACACAGGAGACGACAGGAGCCGATGAGATATTGTCGCCGCTGCACTATGCGGGCGGAGGAAGTTGGTTGAGTGTACGAGCGTAAGTCAGAACGCAGGAAGCTGAAGAGAAAAACCAAGACTCAGGGAGATGACGATGGATGCATTGCAGGGAAGTGTGAATACGAAAGCGGCCGCAACGGCGTCGTCTGCTGTGGCAACGGCGCTGGCGCGGAGGCAGGCGACAGAAGCGACGGCGAATGACAGCGCGGGCACCGACGCATCGGGTACGAGCGCGACTGGAGGCTCGTCGCAGATTACGTCCAACGATTTTCTGACGCTACTGGTCAGCGAACTCAAGAACCAGGACCCGACGCAGCCGACCGACCCGAATGCTTATATCCAGCAACTGGTCGGGGTGAACAGTTTGCAGCAGTTGATTCAGATCAATCAGGGGCTGACGAAGGTCGAGCAGTCTGGTAGCACGGGTCCCTCCGGAGCGGCGGCGGGGAGTTAACGAAGCAGAAAGTAACGGCAGTTCAACAACGGAGAGACAAGGAGAACGAGCATGGGAAATTTTTCGATTGCGCTGTCCGGCCTGCAGGCCGACACGGTTGCACTGAACACGATTGGAAATAATCTGGCGAACCTGAACACGACGGCTTATAAGGGACAGAATACTTCGTTTGAAGATTTGTTCTATCAGCAGATCGGCGAGTCCGGTTCGGGCGATGCAATCCAGACCGGAGCAGGCGTGAAGGTCTCGGGAACGAGCACGAACTTTCTACAGGGGACGACGCTTCCGACGACGAACTCGACGGACATGGCGCTGGCCGGGAATGGATTTTTCGTGGTGCAGCAGAATGGCGTGCAGTCGTTGACGCGGGCAGGAAACTTTCAGCTCGATGCAGGCGGCAACCTGATTACGGTGGACGGCGAACAGGTCATGGGCTATGGCGC
This sequence comes from Edaphobacter sp., assembly GCF_035763405.1. NCBI lineage: Bacteria > Pseudomonadati > Acidobacteriota > Terriglobia > Terriglobales > Acidobacteriaceae > Edaphobacter > Edaphobacter sp. The sequence continues at coordinate 6,139 of NZ_DASUBE010000167.1, read as the reverse complement.
AGTCAACGGTGTTGTGAACCAGACTGCCGGCCTCAAACCGCTGACGATTCCTGTGGGCGCGAACGAGGCGGCCCAGGCGACGGGGAACATTGCGGTTACGACCAACCTGAATGCGAGCGCCACGACGGGCACAACGTTCAGCTCGCCGATCCAGGTGTTCGATTCGCTTGGTTCGAGCCACCAGTTGACCATTACCTATACCAAGACAGGGACGAATACGTGGAATTACTCGATTGCTCTGCCTGCCGGCGATGCGGCTGGCGTGCCTTCGAACAATACGGGCACGCTGACGTTTGACACTTCGGGGAACCTGACCGCGCCGACTGGTAGCGTGGCCAACATCACGTTTCCAGGGTTGACCGACGGGGCCAGCGATCTGAACTTCAACTGGAACCTGAACGACAGCAGCGGAAATCCGACAATCAAGCAACTGGCAGCCGCATCGAGCAACAATGGAACGTTGCAGGACGGCTTTGCAAGCGGCGTGTACAAGAGCTTCAAGGTGGATTCGAGCGGCGTCATTACGGCCCAATTCAGCAATGGCCGGACTTCGACCATCGGACAGTTGGCGGTGGCCACCGTGGCCAACACGGCCGGCCTGACTGTGACCGGCAACAATAACTTCACGACCACGGCTGCGTCCGGTCTGGCGACGGTCGGGGTTGCGGGCACGGGCGGACGAGGGACGATCAGTGATGATGCGCTGGAGCAATCGAACGTCGATATTGCCTCAGAGTTTTCTAATCTGATTGTTGCCCAGAGGGCGTTTGAGGCCAACTCGAAGACCGTAACGACCTTCGACACGGTGACACAGGACACGCTTGCGCTGATTCGCTAAGCGGCAGAGAGCACGGACCGGCGGGCGGGGCGTGAAGATGCCTCGCCCGTTTGCTTCATCTTCGATGCGGCAGTTGCTGTCTGTTGGATGATAAAAATTCTCTCATCGGCTTGCTGTGGGGATGGCCACAGGTTTGCACCGTAGGGGAGATTATGGCGACCCCTCCCACTGTGCTGGCAAGTGCTGCTTCCGCTCCTCCTGTTGCTTCTACGCCCCCTGCTCCCGCAGCGGAGCGCGCAAAATTTCCTGTACTCCCATTGGTGATTGCGGTGGTGGTGGGAGTGGTCATCGCTGCGCTTGGCATTGGAGGCGCCGTGTATGCGCTTGCGCGCTCAGGACGTCTTCCGGTGCAGGCCGCAGCGGTGAAGAGTGCGCCTGCTCCTGTTGCTACGCATCTGATGGCGCTCGACCCTTTGGTGGTGAACCTTGCGGATGCAGGTCATGCTTCGTTTGTGAAGGTATCCGTGGTGCTGCAGGTGGCGGATGCAGCCAGCGGCAAGGACGCTGCGCGGTCGGAGGAAAAAGCTCCGGAGAAGGCTGGTGGGAACGAGGCCATGATCGAGGCGCGCGATACGGCGTTGACTGTGCTTGGCCGGGAGACCTCGGATGTGCTGCTGGCCGCCGATGGCAAAGATCGCCTGAAGGCGGAGTTGAAAGCTGCGCTGTTGGAACACAATCCGGATCTGAAGGTGGTGGATGTGTTCTTTACCGATTTTCTCGTACAGAGATAGCTCGCCCGACATAAAAGGACCGTGAAGCGATGAATACAGCATTGACAACAGAGATCGCACGGAGCACACCTGTTTCGCCGCCTGTCGGTTCGGAGCTTGTGCGAACAGCACCGGCAACGCCATGGATGCTGCGAATTGAGGAACACCGCGAGTGGGAGACGCTTTCCGAAATGAAGATGACGATGAGGGCGGAGGTGCTGCTTCACCGCTTCAAAGTGAAGGACGTACTGTCGCTTGCCGTGGGTCAGATCTTCGAGACGCTTTCGCCCGATACGGAGGACGTTCCGATCCGGGTGGGGAACGTGCAACTGGGTTGGGGTGAGTTTGAAGTAGTGGACCAGCGCATGGCCTTGCGTGTAACGCGGCTGGGCTAGTTGCCCACTGCCGGCGTGTTCCTCGAACCGCGTCGCAGCAAGAATCGAGAGATGAGACGGACAGAATCACGATGGAACGAAGCAATGGAATGCGGTTGATTGAGGGCGCGAAGCGGCCAGAGGCGGGACGGTCCGATGTGGAGTTGCACGGCGTGGCGGGGTGGCTGTGGGGACTCGTGCGGAGTCGCCGTCATTTGCGCGATACACCTCGAAAGCAGATGCGTTTGATCGAAACGCTTCCGCTGGGCGGCAAGAGGCAACTGATGTTGGTCCGGTGCGGCGAGGAGTCGTTCCTCATTGGTTGCAGCGTAGAGAGTGTGACGACGATTGTTCCGGTCAGGGCTGTCGCTACGCAGGCAAGTACGAAAGGTGCGGACGAGACATGCCAGTAGGACACAGGTTGCGCCGGGCTGCGCTATGGATGGCTCTGCTGATGGCTCCGGTGTGTGCGGTTCATGCGCAGTCCATGGCGCGGGGAGCGGGCTCCGGTGCGCGCAGCGCGGCTGATGTCCAGCGACTGCGCGTGCGGAACAGCGGCGCGGCAGGCGATGCGTTGGATGCTGGGAATGCGGCTGCGCCTTCACGAAACGGCTCGATTGAAGATGCGCTAAAGGCCAATCGAAGCGTGCCCTGGGCCATTGTGCTTGGGCTGACTCTGCTGACTCTGCTGCCGGCGCTGCTGTTGGCCATGACGCCGATGGTGCGGCTGCTGGTGGTATTTCACTTTCTGCGTCAGGCTCTGGGAACGCAGACGGCCCCATCGAATCAGGTGCTGATGGGGCTTGCGTTGATGATGACGTGGTTCCTGATGCAGCCGGTGTTGCTCGATGTGCAGCAGACGGCGGTTGCTCCGTACAGCGCAGGAACGATTTCGGGACCTGAGGCGATTGAGCGCGGCATGGTCCCTGTGAAGAAGTACATGCTGCGCTATGCGCGCGAAAAAGACCTGGCTGTGTTTGCGTCTGCTGGGTTGGCGACGCAACCAAAGAGCAGAGAGGACCTGCCGATGCAGGTGGTCGTTCCGGCGTACATCCTGAGCGAGCTGAAGGCTGGATTTGAGATTGGCGCCATTCTGTTTCTTCCATTCCTGCTGGTGGACCTGGTTGTGGCGAGCGTGACGACCTCGATCGGCATGATGCAGCTTCCGCCTGTGGTGATTTCGACGCCGCTGAAGATTTTGCTGTTTGTGATGGTCGATGGATGGCGCCTGCTGGCAGACCAGTTGATTAAGAGCTTCTAGCTTTTGTGAAGGTGGAGGTGGCCGTGGGCCCCGATCAGACGGTGGAGATTTTGCGGCGCGTGTTGATGGAGTCGATGCTGTTGAGCCTTCCGATGCTGTTGGCGACGTGCGTGGTGAGCCTGGTGGTGAGCCTGCTCCAGACGCTGACCAGCGTTCAGGAGCAGACGCTGACGACCGTGCCACGACTCGTCGTGGTGTTTATCGTCGCGATGGTGACGCTTCCCTGGATGGTGCACCGGGCCGTCGGCTTCACGCTGCGGCTTCTGAGCGATTTTCACCGGTATCTGGGATAGGCGCGATGGACCAGGGGGCAGGCATCTTCATTCAGGACTGGTCGCAGTACATGACCTCGGCGGTGTTCGTACTGGTGCGCCTGAGCGGGCTGATGGTCTTTGCGCCGGTGTTCTCTTCGCAGGCGATCTCGCCGCGCGTCAAGGCCGCGTTTGTGATTGCGATGACCGCGCTGCTGGCTCCGGTGGTCGCGGTGATTCCGGGCGCACACACGGTGCTGGATATGCAAGGCGTGCTGGGCGAGTTGGGAGTGGGGCTGGTCTTTGGGTTGTCGCTCTCGATGCTGATGGAGGCACTGATGTTCGCGGGCACTGTGCTGGGACTGCAATTCAGTTTCTCGCTGGTGAACCTGATGGACCCGAACTCGATGATCGAGACGGAAGTGCTGGGGCAGATGTTGAACTGGCTCGGCATTCTGGTCATCATCGGCGCGGGGCTTGATCGAAGCCTGCTGGCCGCGGTGGTCAGAAGCTTTCGCGCCGTTCCCGTGGGGCAGGCGGTGATGCAGGCAAAGACCGGCGCGGCGTTGGCGATGATGGCCGGAGGAATTTTTCTTGCTGGATTGCAGCTTGCCGCGCCGGTGCTGGCCGCGACGCTCACGGTCGAGGTGGTGGTGGCCCTGGTGTCGAGACTTGCGCCGCAGTTGCCCGCGATGGTGTTGAGCATTCCGCTAAAGACTTTGGTGGCATACGTGGTCCTGATCGGGAGCCTGGCGATCTGGCCGGGCTGGATTGAACGTCACTTCACGGCCTTGTTGGATGCGGCGGGAAGGTTGATGGCGTCCGCATGAGCGAAAAGGGGACAGAACAGGCAACACCGCAAAAAAGGAAGAAGGCGAAAGAGAAGGGAGACCTCGTTCACAGCCGCGAGCTGCTTTCTGCGATGGCGATGCTCGGTGGAGTGCTGGCGCTGGGTGCGGTAGCGCATGGATTTGTGAGCGGGTGGAAGCAGGTGTTTGTGGAGAGCCTGCGTGTCGCGGCGGAGGGAAACCGGCATGAAGGGCATGTGTGGCGCGAGGCGGTTAAGCCCATGTTGGAGCCGGTGTTGCTGCCAGTGGGGATTGTGTTGGGCGCAAGTTTTGTGGGTGCGCTTGTGTCGGGCATGGCACAGAACGGCGGTGTGCGCTTCTATGCGAACGCGTTGGAGCCTAAATTTTCGAAGCTCAATCCGGCAACGAACCTTGGCAACCTGTTTTCGTTGCGCGCGGCGGCGCGTGTGCTGAAGTCGCTCATTCCTGCCGCGGTGATGGTGTTGCTCGGATGGATGGCGCTGAAGGCGTTGATGCTGCCGATGCCGGTGATGAGCATGGTGCGGTTGCCTGCGACATTTTCTACCGCCTACGCGCTTGCGCTCGATGCGGCGTGGGTGACGCTGGTGTGGTCTGCGCTGGACTACACGATGGAGTGGAGAAGCTGGAACGCACGCCTGAAGATGAGCAAGCAGGAAGTGCGCGAAGAAATCCGTGACTCGATGGGAGACCCGCACATTAAGGCGAGGGTCCGCCAGGTGCAGCGCGCCATGCGCAAGCGCAGGGTGAAGGCCGATATGTCGCGCGCGAGCGTCGTGATTACCAACCCGACGCACTACGCGGTTGCGCTCGAGTTCAGCTTCGAGACGATGGCCGCGCCGACGGTGCTTGCGAAGGGACGCGACCTGCTGGCCGCCGAGATTCGTGAAGAGGCTCGATGGGCCGGTGTGCCGCTGATTGAAAACCCGCCGCTGGCGCGGAGTCTGTACAGGATGGTCGAGCCTGGGCAGTCGATTCCGTTCGAGCTGTATGCGACGGTGGCGGGAATTCTGGCGTATTTGTACCGACAAAAAGTTGAAGAACGCGTGCGGCGTGACCGCGAGGAGCGGGAGCGTGTACGGCGGAGTGCAACGCTGCCGGCGATGGCGGGAATGCGTGGTTTTGGAGGCGGGATGTGAGCGAAGTTGCGTTGAAGAAAGTCAGTGGTCTCTCCGCGTCGGGGATCCGGAAGATTCTGTTGCCGGTCACTGCGGTCAGCATGGTCTTCGTGATGCTGATTCCAATTCCCGGCGCCGTGCTGGACGTGCTGCTGGCCTTGTCGATTACAGCCTCGGTGATTGTGTTCCTGACGGCGGTGCAGGTGCGCCGCGCGGTGGACTTTTCCGTATTTCCTACGCTGCTGCTGCTGCTCACGCTGTTCCGTCTCTCGCTGAATATCGCATCGAGCCGGAGGATTCTGCTGCATGGACAGGAGGGGACGCACGCGGCCGGTTCGGTGATTGAAGCGTTCGGGCAGTTTGTCATCGGAGGAAATTACGTTGTCGGCTTCGTGCTGTTTCTTGCCCTGATTGCGATCCAGTTTCTGGTGGTGAGTCACGGCGCAGTGCGCACGGCGGAGGTGACGGCGCGGTTTACGCTCGACGCTCTGCCGGGTAAGCAGATGGCGATTGACGCAGATATGAACGCCGGGCTGATTGATGAACAGGGAGCGCGGAAACGGCGTCAGGCGATTGCGCGCGAAGCGGAATTCTACGGCTCGATGGACGGTGCGGCGAAGTTCAATCAGCGAGACTCGCTGGCGACGATCCTGATTACGACGATCAACATCGTTGCCGGACTGCTGATCGGCGTTCTGCAGAAGGGCGTCGATCTTTCGACGGCGGTGCAGACGTACACGACGCTGACGGTGGGCGATGG
>NZ_DASUBE010000166.1:0-15208 GCF_035763405.1 Edaphobacter sp. | reverse complement strand
TTCCGGAGGCCAGTTCGATATTTTTGGCGTCGCGTTCAACATCGGCGGCCCAGGCGGTTACGTCGGCGAGATTTGGAGCAATGGCGACGTAGGCGGAGGGCCGATTCTCTATGCCGCCGGTCTTGCGAATGCGACCGGCCTAGTTGACAATCCGAACTCCGGCCCCAATGCCGAAGGGCTCCCTGGAGAGGCTGGCTCATTCACGTCCAGTCCCGTACCTGAGCCGGAGTCGCTACTGCTGCTGGGGACGGGGCTCCTTGGATTGGCCAAACCCATGGCGCGCAGGTTCAAAGTGCGGAAGTAATTGCCGGGACTGCTGGCGGAAGGGCCATTGCCTGATGGCCCTTCGTCTTTGAGCACTCATTTCCACAGCCACCCTTGACACACCTGATAACCTTAAATCAGGAAAAAGAAAGGCCCGGCGGGCAGCCGGGCTTTTCTATGTTCAGGGAGAATGGCATGAAACGTGCGCAAATACCCGGAGATACCCCCTATCTAACTCCTTTGTTTGAAGTATTTTAGATATTAGATATGGGGGGCCTACTCCGCGTGAGTGTAGTAGTCCAGGCCGAGGTGAGTGATCAGGCCCTCACCCATGATGTGACGGAGCGTGTTCTTGAACTTCATCGACTGAATAAAGAGATCGTGCTCCGGATAGACGCCCGGAGCCGAGTCCGGGGCCTTGAAGTAGAAGCTGAGCCACTCCTGAATCCCCAGCCCACTCAGCGAAGGCGTCCGAGCCGCGAGGTCCATAAAGAGACACAGGTCCAACGCGAGCGGCGCAGCCAGAATCGAATCGCGGCACAGGAAGTCCACCTTGAGCTGCATCGGATACCCGAGCCAGCCGAAGATGTCGATGTTGTCCCAACCCTCCTTGTTGTCGCCGCGCGGAGGATAGTAGTTGATCCGCACCTTGTGATACAGGTCCTTGTAGAGGTCAGGGTAGAGGTCAGGCCGGAAGATGACGTCGAGCACGCCCAGCTTCGACTCCTCCTTCGTCTTGAACGACTCGGGATCGTCCAGCACCTCACCGTCGCGGTTGCCCAGAATGTTCGTCGAGTACCATCCAGACACACCAAGCATCCTTGTCTTGAACGCCGGCGCGAGCACCGTCTTGATGAACGTCTGGCCAGTCTTGAAGTCCTTGCCGCAGATCGGAGCATTCATCTTCCGCGAGAGTTCGTTGAGCGCCGGGATGTCCACCGTCAGGTTCGGCGCGCCGTTCGCAAACGGAATCCCTTCCTTCAGCGCTGCCCAGGCGTAGAGCATCGAGGGCGAGATGCCCGGATCGTCTTCAACCAGTCCCTTCTCAAACGCAGCGAGCGACTGATGCACTGCCGACTGCTCCAGAAAGATCTCAGTCGAACCCGCCCAGATCATCACCTGCCGATCGGTCTTCGTCTTGAACTCAGCGATGTCGTTCCGAATCTGGTTGGCAAGATCGCACTTATTTTTCCCAGTCTTAATCTTCTTCGGCGTGAGCCGCTTCACATAATTCTGGTTGAACGCCGCAGGCATCGGCTCGATGGATTCGAGGAACGGACGAATCTGCTCAAGCTGGTCACGCTCCAGCACCTCAGCCGTGCGCGCCGCGTCGTAGAGGTTCCCGCCGAAGATGTCCCAACCGGTAAAGACGACGTTGTCGAGCGGAGCGATCGGGACGAAGTCCTTGATGAGCGGACTGCGCCCTTCATTGCGCTTGCCCAGGCGAATGGTGCCCATCTGCGAGAGCGAGCCGATAGGCTTGGCGAATCCGCGGCGGACAGCTTCGACACCCGCGATGAGCGTGGTGGCAACGGCCCCCATGCCGGGGACCATGATTCCGAGTTTTCCTGATGCGGGCTTGATGCTGGCCGCGGCTTCGTTGGCGGCTGGGGCTGTAGACATGCTGATGCTTACCCTTCTGTGACTCGATTTTTCCGTTGTCCGGAAGGGCCAGTATCGCGCACGAAAGTACTGCGTGCAAACGAAACGGAGGAATCAGCAGGCTTTAGCGATAACGTGAATTCCCGCGCCAGACGCGGGGTTTGGCGCGATGGACCGTTACACCTGTTCTGTGCGAATGCGGTTCTTCCAGTGCGTGTAGACGAACCAGACGATGCCGATGAGCAGCACGACTTCAACGCCGAGGTGGAAGCGGTGGAAGGCTTCCTTGAAGCGCGGGTCGGTCTCCCACTTGTCTCCGAGCTTCATGCCGACGTAAGCGAGCAGGTAGCACCAGGGCCATGAGCCGATGAATGTGTAGAGATGGAAGCGAAGCTGGCTCATGCGCGCGATGCCGGCGGGCAGCGCGATGAACGTGCGCACGACGGGAAGAAGGCGGCCGATGAGGACAGTGATACCACCGTACTTGTGGAAGAATGCCTGCGTCCGGTCGAGGTCGTGACGGCTGAGAAGAAGATAGCGGCCAAATCGTTCGACGGCGGGGCGGCCTCCCCATGCGCCGAGCCAGTAGGCAGGGATGGAGCCGAGGTTGCATCCGATCGCTCCAGCGGTAGCGACCCAGAAGAGCTTGAGCTGGCCCATGTGAACGAGGTAGCCGGCGAAGGGCATGATGATCTCGGAAGGCAGCGGAATGCAGGCGGATTCGATGCCCATCAGCAGGGCGATCCCGGCGTAGCCTCCTGCGGAGATGACGGCGATGATGAAGCTGGCGAGGCTGGCAATCATTTTCTCGGACATTCTGGTTGAGTATACCGGCGTGGGCGATTAGCGACGATGCGCTAGCATGGAAGTGCAAGGAGATGCGCCATGTCGAATACGTATATCGCGCCGGAAGCGGCCGTCGAGGGAACCGAATCTGACCACGGGAAGCCAGCGCCTGTCGCGCCAGCAGCGAAACCGGGAAGGCCCGCGAGCAGCTACGCCTCCGCTCCTCACGATCCGTCAAAGCCTGCCGTCAAACGTCAGATCGTCTGCTTCAGCTTCTATAAGGTGCTGCCTGAGTGGAAGCGTCTGCCCGCGGCAGAGAAGGCCGCGCAGAAGGCGGAGTTTGCCGAGGTGCTGGCGAAGTGGAACAAGCCGGGCGAGTTTCTGTCGCTCACGTACTCGACCGTGGGGACGCGCGGTGATGTGGATATGTGCGTCTGGTCGATTGGCTACGCCGTCGATGAACTGAATACGATGCGCAGCGAACTGCTGGCGACGGCCCTCGGTGGATACCTCGCCGTTCCGCACAATTTCCTCGCCATGACAAAACGGTCGCAGTATCAGATTGGCCGTCCGGACGAGAGCGAAGGTGAAGGACGCGGTGCGATTCGGCCGGGCGGGCAGAAGTACATTTTTATCTATCCGTTCTGGAAGACCCGGCCGTGGTATCTGCTGCCGATGGAGGAGCGCAAGCGCCTGATGGACGAGCACATCCGCGTGGGCCTTTCGTATCCGCGCGTGAAGCTGAACACGACCTACTCGTTCGGCTTGGACGATCAGGAGTTCGTTGTCGCGTTCGAGACCAACTTCCCGGAAGACTTCCTGGACCTGGTGCAGCAGCTTCGTGAGACCGAGGCGAGCATGTACACGCTCAAGGACACGCCGATCTTTAGCTGCGTGCGGATGTCAGCGACGGAGATGCTGGACCGGCTGGGTTAGTGAAGAAAGAAATCACGAATGAGCGCGGATAAAAAGCGAGTGAAGAAGCCGAATCCGACAGACCCCGCCCGCGTCGCGGCGATTCTTGACGTGCTGGCGAAGACCTATCCCGGCGTCGTCTGCGCGCTGCACCATCGCAATGCGTGGGAGCTGACGGTCGCGACGATTCTTTCGGCACAGTGTACAGATGTGCGCGTGAACCTGGTAACACCTGCGCTGTTCAAGGCGTTCCCGACGCCGAAGGCGATGGCCGCCGCTTCCCTGCCCGAGCTTGAAGCGTTGATTCGCACCACAGGCTTCTATCGCAACAAGGCAAAGTCGATCAAGGGCGCGGCGAAGGTAGTCGTCGAGGAGTTTGGCGGAAAGGTTCCGCAGACGATGGAAGAAATTCTGCGCCTGCCGGGCGTGGCGCGGAAGACCGGAAACGTTGTACTCGGCTCGTGGTACGGCATCGCCGTCGGCGTCGTGGTGGATACGCACGTCATGCGGCTCTCGCGGCGGCTTGAGTTGACGAAGCAGACTACTCCCGAGAAGGTGGAACAGGATTTGATGAAGATCATTCCGCAGGATCGGTGGATTGCGTTTTCACATGAGCTGATTCATCACGGGCGGCAGGTCTGCGCGGCGAGAAAGCCGAAGTGCATGGACTGCACGCTGGAGCGGCTTTGCAACTCTTCCGACAAGACCTGGAGTTCGCACTAGGCGAAACGCTCAGCGAGCGCATGGACGAGCGCAGGGATGGTGTGCTCCGCGGCCTCAACATGCGGCGGATGGCCGAGATCACGGAGCGTCTGGCTGGTGATGGGGCCTATCGACGCGAGGACAATTTTTTCAGGAAGCACGAGGCTTGCTGCATCGAGCAGTGCGAAGAGATTGCGCGCCGTGGAGGCGCTGGTGAAGGTGATGGCATCAGGCCAGGTCCTGGGTGAAGCGAAGATGGACTGAAGCGTCGGGATGGCGCCGGGCGGTACCTGATTGCGATAGGCTGCGACGACGGAAACGGTGGCACCGGCAGCGCGAAGCGTCTCGGGAAGCGTGTCGCGCGCTTCAGCGGCGCGGATGAGAAGCATGTGGCAATGCTGGGCGTAGGGAGTGAGTTCAACGGCGAGCGACTCGCCTACGTATTGCGGAGGAATCAAGTCGACGGCAAGGCCGATTTCCTCGACCGCGCGCGCCGTGGCCGGGCCAATGACTGCGATGCGCTTTGGAGCGATGGCACGATTGCGGCGCTGCTCGAAGACTTCGACCGCATTGGCACTGGTGAAGATAAGCCAGTCGAATGCAGCAAGACGTGCAAGCGCGGCGTCGAGCGGTGCATAGGTCTCAGGCGGAACGATCTCGATCGTGGGGACGATAACAACGGTCGCGCCCAGAGATTCGAGTTGAGCCGCGAGCCCCGACGCCTGATGGCGCGTGCGCGTGACGAGGATACGTCTTTGTGCGAGAGGATACACGTGAGCAGTGTCTGGGTGACGCAGTCAATTCTGAGCGAACTCAGGCGACGGTGACAAGCAGGTCGAGCGCGCCTTTGGATTTGAGGTCGTCGGCCACCCACAATCCGAGCGTGGCCGCAGGCGTTTCGTAGGTGGCCTCGGTTTCTATCTGGACCATCGCTTCGCCGTCGGGCGCAACGACCTGTGCAATCATGCGCCACTTGCCGTTTGCGGTTTGCGGCGCGATACAGTGTGCCCCGATAGGCAGCGAGCAGCCGCCTCCAAGCGCGTCGAGCGTCGCGCGTTCTGCTTCGACGGCGAAACGGGTCGGTGCGTGATCGAGAAACGCTACAGCCTCGCGCACATACAGGTCGTGCGAACCGGAACTGCTGCGACTTTCGATGGCGAGCGCGCCCTGGCCGGGAGCAGGACAAAGCTCTTCGGGCGGGAACCGGTAGTGGACTGATTCGGTACGGCCGAGGCGGTCAAGACCAGCGGCAGCCAGGACGAGTGCGTCGCATTGACCTTCGTCGAGCTTACGCAGGCGCGTGTCGATGTTGCCACGCAACTCGACGAACTGCACATCCGGGCGCAGCGCGAGCAGTTGTGCGCGGCGACGTGGGCTGGTGGTGCCGATGCGGCCGCCATTTGGAAGCGTGTGGAGCCCCCAGTACTGTTCGCAGACCCAGACGTCGCGGGCGTCAGCACGTTGTGGTATGGCAGCGAGCGTGAACTGCGGGGCGAGCGTGGTAGGCAGGTCTTTGAGCGAATGAACGGCGAGGTCGATGCGACCTTGTTCAAGCGCCTCTTCGATCTCCTTAATAAAGATGCCCTTGCCGTCGAGATTCGCTGGCGGCACGAAGCCGGGCTGCTGCATCCGGTCGCCCGTGGTGCGAATGATCTCAATCTCGGCGGCGTGGCCTCGGGCGCGGAGGGCTTCGAGGACGTGGTTCGCCTGCCAGAGAGCGAGCTGCGAGCCTCGGCTGCCGATGCGGATGGGGGTCTTTGAGGTGTTGTGCTCGGTGCTCATGTCTTTTACAGGATACGGGATCGGAAAACGAGAGGATGCCAGTTTGCAGGCGGAATCTTTTCCCTTCTTCGTCAATCTTCCTCGTTGCAGGCAGAGCGGGCAAGTGGTAAGCCTTTGCCACTCTTACGCAAAATATCTGTATTGCTCGTTTGCAGGTGGTGAGTCATATTGAACAGCTTAAGAATGCAAGTCGCTGCTTTACTGAAATGCACGTTGTGATTCTTCTTTGGCCACCGGTGTGCTGCTCTGAGGGTAGAGGTCTCACTATGAACAGATTCGTTTCCATACTTGCTCTTGGTGTCTTATGTTTTACCGCCACTTACTCACGAGCCTATTCATTGAACGTACTTGGCACGGCAAGTAGCTTTTCCGTCCTGGGCGCCTCGGCGATCACGAACACTGGGCCTACCGTTCTCAATGGGGATCTTGGACTATATCCCGGCACATCCATTACCGGTTTTCCTCCTGGAACCGTCAATGGAACAATCTACAACGATAACGGGGTAGCTATGACAGCTCAGGCGGATGCCTTGAGTGGCTACAACAGTTTGAACGGTCTAACGTCGACGAGTAACCTGACGGGGCAGAACCTTGGCGGCCTCACACTTACGCCGGGAGTGTACACTTACGATTCCTCGGCACTACTGTCAGGCACCACTCCAATACTGGTGCTGGATTTTGGTGGGCTGAGCAATCAGAGTATCGTGATCCAAATTGGAAGCGCGCTTACGACTGCGAGCAACTCGTCCGTGGTCACTGAGAATGCCGGATCGAACGACAGCGTGTACTGGGTGCTTGGCAGTTCCGCGACCCTCGGTACAGGCACTGCGTTTGACGGGTATCTTATAGCGAACACTAGTATCACGTTGACTACGGGCGCCACGATCAACTGTGGGAGTGCCATTGCGCTCAATGGTGCAGTGACGATGGACACCAACACCATCGACAGTTGCGGGACTGGCGACAGTACTACACCATCTGCTGTGCCCGAGCCGGAAAGCCTTCCGTTACTCGCTACTGGCTTGCTGGGAGCGGCCTGGATCGTCCGCCGCAGGTTTGCCGTTTAGCAATTACCCCTGAATCCGATCAGGACGCATCTGCATCGTTGCGAATATGGACGGTGCGGATGCTTCTTGGTCCATGTTCAAGGATGGTAGGTCGCCATCCCTTCCACCCTCTCGCACTGCGTGTCGAAGCTGATGCCGGAGTCCAACGCGAGGTCTACTCGGCGTCCTTTGTGCGCGCGGATTCGCGCAGTGCGGTGAGCTGCGGGTGCAAGAGCTTTGCAGTCAGCGAGCGCGTGAGTGATTCAACCGCCTCTCGCTGCTGCGGAGTAAGTTCCGCCAGTTTGGCTTGCAGGCGTGCCAGTTCGGCTGTGCGAATGGCTTCGGCGTTCTGCTGGAGCGCAAGGATGGCAGGCACGGCGTCGCGCGACTGGAGACGCTCCTGGTATTTGTCCACTTCCCTGCTGACGATGGTCTCGGCGGCCTCGGCTTCGCGGCTGCGGTCGGCCAGGTTAGCCTGGGCCACCTGTTGCAGATCGTCAATGTCGTAGACGAAGCAGCCTTCCACCTCGTTCATCAGCGGATCAACGTCGCGCGGCACGGCAATGTCGATGAAGAACATGGGCCGGTTGCGACGCTGTTGCAGAAAGTGCTGACCGTGCGATGCTCCGAATATCTTCTCAGGTGCGCCGGTGCTGGTGATGACGATGTCGGCGTGCGGCGCCTGGGCATAGAGATCGTCAAATGGGATGGCCTGGGTATGAGTGGCCGCGCTGCTGAAGTCGTACGCTATTTTTTCTGCGCGAGACTGTGTGCGGTTGGCGACGACGATGCTCGACGCACCTTGCTGGATGAGGTGCCGCGCAGCCAGTTCAGACATCTTACCCGCGCCGACGAGCAGCACAGTCTTGCCTTCGAGCGAACCAAAGATCTTCTTCGCAAGATCCACGGCAACCGACGCGATGGAGACCGAGCTTGAGCCGATCTGTGTTTCGCTGCGAACTTTTTTCGCCACGGTAAATGTACGTTGCAGCAGGCTCTCAAGCTTGGTGGAGACAGCGCCGACTTCACGCGCTACCGTGTATGACTCCTTGACCTGGCCGAGTATCTGAGGCTCGCCCACAACCATGCTGTCGAGCGAGCTGGCAACGCGGAAGAGATGACGCACTGCTTCGCGCTCGCGGAATTCGTAGAGGTGCGGTTGGATCTCTCCCGGCGCGATTGAGAAGTACTCGTGGAGGAAGCGCAGCAGATCAGCCTTATTGGACGGCTCGGCAGGGTCTTCCTGCAGCGTGACGAGTTCAACGCGGTTGCAGGTCGAGAGGATGAGCCCTTCGCGGATGCCGGGCTGGTGAACGAGCGAGCGAGTGGCATCGGCCAGACGCGCTGCGGGGATGGCGAGCCGTTCGCGTACCTCGATGGGTGCCGTATTATGGTTGACGCCGACGAGCACCAGGCTGGTTTGATTCTTCTGGCTCATGGCGCGGTAAACCTGTGGACGACGCTGAACTGATTGGCAGCCCAGACGGTCAGGATGATGAGGAAGACGAAGCTCGAAAGATAGACGGCGCGACGCCCGCGCAGACCGGAGTGGCGGCGAATATAAATCATCGCCACGTAAGCCAGCCACATGGCGAAAGCGAGCAGAATCTTCGGGTCGCGGAAGTACGTAATCCCAATAGTGGCCTGCGCGACCAGCGAGCCGATGAGCAGGCCCGCCGTCATGCAGGGGAAACCGAAGAGCAGCGTCTTGAGTGCGATCTGGTCAGTCGTCTCGAGCGGCGGGAGCCATCGCAGACCGGGTTTCTTCTGCTTGAGACGCCGCTCCTGAATGAGATAGAGCACAGAGGCCAGCAGACTGAGAAAGAGCGCGGCGTAAGCAGCCAGCAGCAGCGCGATATGAAGGAATATCCAGATGCTGCTGTTAAGCACAAGACCAGACTCCTGCTGGCCGGGCGCAAAGGCGGGAATCAGCCCAAGCAGAAAGACAATGGGCAGTACAAACACACCGAGCGAGACGGTCTTGTATCGCCAGTTGACGACCAGGAAAGCCGCCGAAAGGACGAGTGCGAGAAGAATTTGCAGCTCGTGCGCGTCCACGGGCAGGCGGTGGTGCGCGGCGTTCAGCATCTCGGCCAAAGAGACAAAGTGGAAGAAGAATGCCGCGGTGGCAGTCGGGATGGCGATGTGGCGCCAGCGTGGACGGTGGTACAGCGCCGCCGGCAGCACCGCAAGCGCGGCGATGCCGTACAGGAAGACCGCGACTCTGAGCCAGAACAGGGACATACCGGGCGGAAGGGCGCTGCGTTTCGCAATAATTCCGTAAAGATTAAGTATATCGCCTTGCGCATGTTGCCGTTCTGCCGCGTCCGATTAGCGGCGTGCGTGAATTGACCCGCCGGTGCGGTATTCTGGCGGTTCTGTATATGAGCACTGCGATTGCAAACGAGACGACTCTGACGCCGGCAATGCGGCAGTATCGCGCCGCGAAGGACGCGCACCCCGACACACTCGTATTTTTCCGCATGGGCGACTTCTACGAACTGTTCTTCGAGGACGCTGTGCTGGTCTCAAAAGAGCTGCAACTGGCTCTGACCGCGCGCGACAAGGCCCGCACCGTGCCCATGTGCGGCGTGCCCTACCACGCGGCGGAGACTTATCTTCAGCGGCTGCTGCGCAAGGGGTACAGGGTCGCCATCTGCGAGCAGATGGAAGACCCGAAGCTGACCAAAACGCTCGTCAAGCGCGAAGTGACGCGCGTGCTGACGCCGGGCACGGCGCTCGATCCAACGCTCGGAGCCGAACAGAGCAACTATCTGGCGAGCATCTGCGTTGTGGGCGCGGACACGCAGCAAATCTGCGGACTGGCGCTGCTCGATCTTTCAACCGGCGAGTTTCGCGCGACGGAGTTTGCCGGAGCGAGTGCGTGGGCGTTGCTAATGGACGAACTGGGCCGCGTGCGACCGGTGGAACTGCTCTATGGCAAGGGGCTGCTCGGCGGCGTGAATCTTGCCGGTGAAGAAGAGGGCTCTTCCGCCGGACTGGATGCGATTCGGACGAAGACCGCAGTCGAGGAATGGGTGTTCACTGCGGACTACGCGGTGCCTCTGGTGCGTAACCACTTCCATGTTCACTCGCTCGACGGAATGGGGCTGGGTGGGCATGAAACTGCTGTAGTGGCTGCGGGGGCACTGCTGCATTACATGCGCGCGACCAAGCAGGGTGGGCTCGAGCACGTCGATGGGCTGCGATTTTATGAGCGGTCAAGCTCACTCGAACTGGATGCGGTCAGCGTGCGCAATCTGGAGCTGGTCGAACCGCTGTTCTCCGGCGAATCGGCGCAGACGACGCTGTTCTATACGCTCGATGCCTGTTCGACACCGATGGGCAAGCGGTTGCTGCGCGCCTCGCTGCTGCGGCCTGCGAACGACTTGGCGGAGATTGAGGCACGGCTCGACGCCGTTGCTGAAGTAACGGCCGATCTGCGGCGGCGGGAAGACCTGCGCCGTGCGATGGATGGCATCCTCGACCTGGAGCGCCTGCTGGGCCGCGTGGCGCTCGACTCAGCCGGGCCGCGTGAGGTGATGGCGCTGGCTGAGACGCTGAAGCATCTGCCGGGTTTGGCCTCCGCAGTGAAGGAGTTTAAGGCTGCGCGCTGGCGAGAGTTGGGCTCGACGATCGATCCTCTCGAAGATCTGCATGCGCTGATTGTCAACACGATCGCGGACGAGCCTCCCACCTCTCTGGCTGACGGCGGTACGATCCGCGCAGGCGTGGACGCGGAGCTGGATGAGCTGCGCGAGCTGGGCCGCAGCGGTCGTCAGGCGTTGGCGGCGATTGAAGAACGCGAGCGCGAGCGCACCGGGATTGCGTCGCTCAAGGTGCGGTTCAACAACGTCTTCGGCTACTACATTGAAGTAACCAAGGCGAACGCGAAGGCCGTTCCCGCAGATTACGAGCGCAAGCAGACATTGGTGAACGCGGAAAGATTCACTACACCAGAGTTGAAAGAGTACGAGACGAAGATCCTGACCGCGCAGGAGCGAAGCGGCGAGATCGAGCGCAGAATCTTTGCCGAACTGCGGCGGCAGTTGCTCGATGCAGCCGGGCGCATCCGCGAGACGGCACGGCGCGTGGCAGAGATTGACCTGCTGACGTGCTTTGCGCATCTCGCTGCGTTGCGCGGATGGATTCGTCCTGCAATCGACACAAGCAGCGTGCTTGAGTTTGCGGGCGCGCGGCATCCGGTGGTCGAGCGTCGCATGGAGGAGTCAGGCAGCGGCAGGTTTGTGCCCAACTCTGTCCACATGGATGCGGATGCCGGGCCGGCCGTGCTGCTGATTACCGGGCCAAACATGGGCGGCAAATCGACCTACCTGCGGCAGACGGCGTTGCTGGCAGTGATGGCGCAGATGGGGTGCTTTGTTCCTGCGGAACGGATGCGCCTGGGCCTGGTCGACCGCATCTACACACGCATCGGCGCAAGCGACAACGTGGCGCGCGGGCGCTCAACCTTCATGGTCGAGATGACTGAAACAGCGGCGATTTTGAATACAGCGACGGCCCGCTCGCTGGTGCTGCTCGACGAGATGGGTCGCGGCACCGCAACCTACGATGGGCTGTCGCTCGCATGGGCAACCGTGGAGTATCTGCACAATCACGTTGGTGCGCGGACGCTCTTTGCAACGCACTACCACGAGCTGACGATGCTGGCCGATAAGCTGGAACGGTTGACGAACCTGCGCGTGACCGTGAAGGAGACCGCCAGTGGCATCGTGTTTTTGCATACCGTGGAGCCCGGGCCGGCGAGCAAGAGTTACGGCATTGAGGTGGCGCGACTCGCGGGACTACCCTCGAATGTCATCGCTCGCGCGCGCGAGGTCCTGAAGCTGCATGAGCGTGCCGAGACGCAACAGGTGCGCGAGGCCGCGCCGGCCATGCCGTCGTTGCAGATGACCATGTTCACGCCGCTCTCGCAAAGAATTGTGGACCGTCTCGCCGAAGTGGACGTGGATGGCCTGACCCCGCGCGAGGCGCTGAACCTGCTTGCAGAGTTGCAACAGGAGTTGAAAGGGTGACGATGCCGAAGGCGATGATCGTGGCTGGCGTGATGAGCGGCACTTCGGCGGACGGCGTAGACGTGGCGCTCTGCCGCATCTCGCATGTATCAGGTAATACGCCGCGCGTGAAGCTGATCGGTCACGCAGGGTCTACTTACCCAAAGGCTGTGCGCGCCGCCGTGCTCGCCGCGATGGATGCGAAGGCGATCTCAGCCGCGGAGATGTCACGTCTGAACTGGCGGCTTGGCGAGATCTATGCCGATGCTGTAGCAAAATCCGAAGCGAAGTTCGGCGTGAAAGCGGCACTGGTGGGCTGCCATGGCCAGACTATCTATCACCAGTCGGTTGCTGCGAAGTATCTTGGTGCGCCCGTGCGCTGCACCTGGCAGACGGGCGAAGCAAGCGTGATCGCCGAGCGGCTGCGGGTGCCTGTAGTCAGCGATTTCCGCCCGGCAGACATGGCTGCGGGCGGGCAGGGCGCGCCGCTGGTGCCGATGCTCGACTACGTGATGTTTCGGTCCGCGCGAGTGAGCCGCATCCTGCAGAACCTAGGTGGCATCGGCAACCTGACGGCGATTCCTGCCGGGGCTGCTATCGACGACTTGCTGGCATTCGATACTGGGCCAGCGAACATGGTGATCGATGCGTGCATGTCGCTGTTATTTGGAAAGACATTTGATCGTGGCGGTGCGGTGGCTCGACGCGGGCGAGTGATTTCGCCTGTACTCGCGGAGAGTTTACGTGAACGGTACTTCTCTGCCCCGCCGCCGAAGTCCTGCGGCAGAGAGGAGTTTGGCGCGGAATATGTTTCGAGGTTTATCGCTCAGTGCAGGAAAGCCGGTGCAAGCGATGCGGACATCGTCGCAACGGCCACAGCTTTGACGGCTGAATCGATTGTCGATGCATATCGTCGCTTTGTGATGAGGCATCTCGCACGATTTACTTCAAAGACACAGGCAGAGTTTGTCGTGGCTGGCGGCGGTGCGAAGAATGTCGCGCTGATGAGAATGCTCTGCGATGGATTGAAGCCCCTCAACGCACGAGTGCGGCTGATGGAGGAACTAGGCGTTTCCGCGCAGGCAAAGGAGGGAGTAGCGTTCGCGTTGCTCGCATGGCTGACGTGGTTCGGACTGCCGGGCAATGTCCCTGTGGCAACAGGAGCTTTGCGTAGTGCGGTGCTGGGCAAGGTCACGCAAGGATGATGGGCTTGCGGCGAATTCGGTTGCGAAGCGTGGGCGGCGCACTTGCGGTTGCGCTTTGCCTCGGACTTGCGGGCTGCCGGAGCGCGACGAAAGATCCTTCCACCGTGGTGATGATTATCGAGAGCAGCCCAAACAATCTCGACCTGCGGCAAGGAACGGATGCGCAGTCGGAGCGCATCGGCGGGCTGATCTTCGATGCTCTCGTGCGCAAGGATGATCACTACAATCTGCAACCCTGGCTGGCCACGCGATGGGAGCAGCCTGATCCGCTGACGTGGGTGTTTCATCTCCGCGACGGCGTGCGGTTTCAGGATGGTCGCCCGCTCGAGGCGGCAGACGTGGCGTGGACCATTCGCAGCATGATCGACGGGACGTTGATTACTGCGAAGGGCGGGGCTTTTGCTTCGATCGCTCGAATCGACACCCCGGACAGGCTGACTGTGGTGGTGCATCTCAAATATCCTGACCCGGGCTTGCTCTTCAATCTCAGCGATGGTTTGTTTGGCGTGGTGCCTCGCGGGGCGGGCCGCGACTTCGGGCTGCATCCGGTGGGGTCGGGGCCTTACAAGTTCGTCAGTGCGGTGCAGGACAAGGACGTGATTCTTGAACGGAACGATCAGTACTGGGCGGGCACTCCTTCGCCTCCTCCGGGCGGACACCGAATCGAACACGTCATCTTTCAGGTGACGCCTGACACGATTACCAGCGCCCTGGAGTTGCGGAAGGGCTCGGCTGATCTCGCGAGCAACGTCATTACGCCGGACATGATTCACGAGCTGGAGCGCGATCCGAGCCTTAAGATCGAATCGGGGCCGAACTCGGCTGTCATGTACATGACGTTCAACGTCGCAGATCCGGTGCTGCGCGACAAGCGGGTGCGGCAGGCGGTGGCGTGCGCGCTCGACCGGCAGGCGATTGTGGATGCCATCTGGCGCGGGCAGGCGCGCCTTGCGAATTCCTTGCTACCTATCGGCCACTGGGCTGCTGCGAGCGAAGACAAGCTGGAGCAGTACCCGCACGACATCGCGCGGGCAGAGCGGCTGCTCGATGCGGCTGGATTTCCGGCGGGCAAAGATGGAGTGCGGCTGAGACTGACGATCAAGACTTCGACCGACGAGACAACGCGGCTGCTCGCGGCGGTGTTGCAGCAGCAGATGCGCGCTGCTGGCATCCGGCTGGAGATACGCTCGTCGGAGTTCGGCACCTTCTACTCGGACGTGACCCATGGAGCGTTTCAGATCTATGTGCTGCGGTGGATCGGCAGCAACGAGGACCCGGACATCTTCCGCTATGCCTACGCTTCGTCGAGCTTTCCGCCGAAGGGCGCGAACCGGGGGCACTACTCGAACCCTCGCGTGGATGCTTTGCTGAAGGCTGCGGCTGCCGGAGAGAGTCAGGCGGCGCGCAGGGTGGACTATGTCGAGGTGCAGAAGATTCTCTCCGACGAGCTGCCGTCGATTCCGCTCTGGTATCCGAATAACGAGGTCGTCCATACGCTCCGGGTGGAAGGCGTGAAGACGAATACGTCGGGAACGTTTGATTTTCTGCGGAGTGCCTGGGTGCGGTAGCGCATTGGTTGCCCCCAGGGATTCACCGGATTTGAAAATAAAGGGGATAGGGTTGTTTTCCACAGTTTTCCCCAAACCATTCCCCACACACGAAATAAAGATTCGTATCCCGATTTGCTGCACACTTCGTTGGACTTTTCGGACAACCTCGCTGGCACTGCGCCCGACGCGCTAGCTTGCTGTCTAGAGCATTTTACCCATAGGTATATCACTTGATTCTTTTCCTGACGTCTTGAGTCTGCGAGTGTGAGTCATGGCTCGTGCGTATAGCGATGATTTGCGGCGGAAGGTGTTGCAGGCGTATTTGGGTGGCAAGGGAACGA
>NZ_DASUBE010000165.1:0-11398 GCF_035763405.1 Edaphobacter sp. | reverse complement strand
ACGGAGGTACGAGTCGCCTGAGAGGCGGGCAGCAGCTTCAACGGCAGCTTCGCGTAGGGTCATGGCGGGTGTGGCTGTTCCTTCGAGAGAGGATCGTGACACAAGGAACACAATGCGGGGTTCTTCGCTTCGCTCAGAATGACAAGCTAAAAAATGACTCCCTCAGGATGCCACCTCAAGAACGCTCGTAACAACTATCAAGCTGCGTTAGCGGGCGACGATGCGGATGATATTGCCGTCCGGGTCGAGCACTGTGAGTATGCTCCCGACTTTGGTGAAGGCGATGTGCTGCTTGCGGAGCAGGTGCTCGGAGCGTGAGAGGCTCTGAGTCTGGAGCGTGATGCGGGCGCGGTTGCCGAGTGTGGCGGCAGGGACAAGCTCGACCTGCTCGCCCGAGTCGCCGGGGAGATGGAAGAGTGTCATGCTGCCGGTGACGGGCTTGAACTCAAGCTGATTGACGTAGAAGTCGCGCGCGGCGGCTGGGTCCTTGACAGCGAGCGTGACGACCAGCAGCTTGTCGGCGACACGATTGGATCCGAGGTTTTTGCCGCGGTCTTCCCAGTGGCGCGAGCCGGGCTGGTACTGCGTGTACTCGATGTTCTGCGGGCCGAAGGGCTGATCGGGGCCGTTCATGGTGAACAGGAGATTGCCCGCGCCAGCCTTGCGCACCTTCGAGCGTGGCGTGAGGCCGCGCGTGATGTAGTCCTGATAGACGGTCTCGAGATCGACGCCCTCGAAGCAGAGATGGAGGAAGCTGGGGTCGGGGTTCTTCGTGGTCGTTGGGTAAAGCTCGATGAACTGCGTGTCGTTGACCTTGACGAAGGCCTCGTTGACCTGGCCGTTATGGTCCAGCGCAAAGGGTTGCTCGTAGCCCAGCTTCTGATAAAAGGCGGTGGAGGCTGCAAGATCATGCACGCGGATGGCAATGTGCGCGATGCCCGCAAGCGGCGGCGGCGCGCCCGGGTCGGTAAGCGCCGGAGCACTGGCGGCGAGAAGAGTAACGACAACTGCTGCTGCGACGCGCGCGATTCTGCGAAGGCCCGGTCTCCGGTTCATGGTTTCTCCATTTTGCTGATGCATAAGGATTGTCGCCCACGAACAGCAGTCGTGCCAAATTGGGATTGGTTGATGGGCCGACTTCCCGCTTCAGGCGGTTGCGGTTTCCGCTTTTAGTTTTTCCGCGACATCGTGTGCGATGAGGGCGTCGATGGTGGGTTGCAGCATTCCTTCCATGACCATGTTGAGTTGATGGTTGGTCAGGCCGATGCGGTGGTCGGTGAGGCGGTTCTGCGGGAAGTTGTAGGTGCGGATCTTTTCCGAGCGGTCGCCGGTGCCAACCTGCTGCTTGCGGTCTTTGGCCTGCTGCTGGTGGATGCGCTCTTCTTCGACCTCGTAGAGGCGGGCGCGGAGGACGCGCATGGCCTTTTCGCGGTTCTTGATCTGCGATTTTTCGTCCTGGCAGCTTACGACCGTGTTCGTGGGGATGTGGGTGATGCGGACGGCGGAGTAAGTCGTGTTGACCGACTGGCCGCCAGGTCCGGAGGAGCAGAAGGTGTCGATGCGCAGGTCTTTGGCCTCGATCTTGATGTCGACCTCTTCGGCCTCTGGCAGCACGGCCACCGTGATGGCGGAGGTGTGGACGCGGCCCTGCGTCTCTGTGGCGGGCACGCGCTGCACGCGGTGCGTGCCGGACTCGTACTTCATCTGCGAGTAGACTTTGTCGCCCTCGAAGATTGCCGTGACTTCCTTCATGCCGCCGCCGATGCCGGTCTCGGATGTGGAGAGGACTTCGACGCGCCACTTGTGCTGCTCGGCGAAGCGGAGATACATGCGGAACATCTCGGAGACGAAGATGGCGGCCTCGTCGCCGCCGGTGCCGGCGCGCAGCTCGATGATGATGTTCTTGTCGTCGTTGGGGTCTTTGGGAAGGAGCATGACCTTGAGTTGCTCCTCGATCTCGGCTGCGCGTGGTTCGAGGGCGAGGAGCTCGGCCTGCGCCATCTCCTTGATGTCCGGGTCGGAGTCGGCGAGCATGGTTTTGGCTTCGGCGATGCCCTGTTGCACGGTGCGGTATTCGCGGAACTTTTCGACGGTGGGTTCGATGTCGCGGTGAGCCTTGGCGGTCGCGGCAAACTTCTTCTGGTCGGTGACGAGCGTGGGGTCGGCGAGCTGATGGCCGAGGTCTTCGTAGCGTGCTTCGAGTTGGTCGAGGCGGTCGAACATATAGAAAAATCCTTATAGCAAAAAGTCGCTTGCAGTTGTTTCTGGGGAATGATTGGAGCGAACGGGCGCAGCTAGGCAAAGTCGTGACGGCGGGCTTTGCCGTACACGCGGGAAGTGTTCACCGGGTTTGCGCTGACGCTCATAGCTCTTCTTAAGATGTTACTCTCGCCCGGGCTGTTGCGGAAAAATGCCCTGGTAGATGCCGAACGGAGAGGCGATTTAGTGGCATCCTAAACATCATGGAATATAGACAGCTTGGCAGATCAGGATTGAAGGTGCCGGAGCTTTGCTTCGGCTGCGGGACGTTCGGCGGGCATAACGACGAGTTCTTCAAAGCATGGGGCGCGGCGGATGTCGCAGAGGCGAAGAAGATGGTGGACATCTGCATGGATGCCGGCATCAACTTTTTCGATACCGCGGACATCTATTCCAGCGGCAACAGCGAAGCCGTGCTGGGCAAGGCGATTGACCATCTGGACCGCGAGGACGTGCTGATCTCGACCAAGGCGACGTTCCGTCTGGGCAAGGGGCCGAACGATGTGGGATCGTCGCGCTATCACCTGATTCAGTCGGTGGAGCGGAGCCTGAAACGCCTGGGCACGGACTACATCGACCTCTACCATCTTCATGCGTTCGATGCGACCTCGCCGGTGGAGGAAACGCTGCGCGCGCTTGACGACATGGTGAGCGAGGGGAAGATTCGCTATATCGCCTGCTCGAATTTTTCCGGCTGGCACCTGATGAAGTCGCTCGCGGTGAGCGACCGCTATGGGTGGTCGCGGTATGTGGGGCATCAGGCATACTACTCGCTGGTTGGGCGCGACTATGAGTGGGAGTTGATGCCGCTCGGGCTCGACCAGGGCGTGGGCGCGCTGGTGTGGTCACCGCTGGGATGGGGCAGGCTGACGGGCAAGATCCGGCGCGGACAACCGCTGCCCAAGGACAGCCGGTTGCAGTCGAAGATGGCGTTTGATTCGGGGCCGCAGCCGGATGAGGAGTATCTGTACCGGGTTGTCGATGCGCTGGACGAAGTGGCGAAAGAGATGGGCAAGACCGTTCCGCAGGTGGCGCTGAACTGGGTGCTCGGGCGGCCTTCGGTTTCGACGGTTATCATCGGCGCACGCAATGAGGCGCAGTTGCGGCAGAACATCGGCGCGACCGGATGGAAGCTGACCGCGGAACAGATTGCGAAGCTCGATGCGGCCAGCGAGTTGCCGCGCACGTATCCGTACTGGCACCAGTTGCAGTTTGAGGAGCGGAACCCGAAGCCGGTGTAGGACCTCAGAGGGCGATGAAAGAGTCTGTTTGCCCTGACTGGAAAGAAGGCCCGGAACTACAGACGGTGCTCTGGCGACACTGAAACCGGTTGCACGGCTTCGAAATAAATCGTTAGTATAAGTAATGGTTTGAGGTTCGCAATCGTTGCTGGCCTTGCTCCCATTCTTTGACGGTGAGGGATTTGTGCGCTCCAGACTGATCATTCTTTTGCTTGTTTGTTTTGTGATTTGCGGAAGTGGCTTTGCGCAACCTGCTGTTCAGCACAGCTTCGCGGTCGAGGGCAACCACTTCGCGCTCGATGGTAAGCCGTTCCAGGTGATCTCGGGCGAGATGCACTATCAGCGCATCCCGCGCGCGTACTGGCACGAGCGTCTGCGCATGGCGAAGGCGATGGGACTGAACACCATCACGGTGTACGCCTTCTGGAACGAGCATGAGCCGAAGCCGGGTGTGTGGGACTTTACCGGCAACAACGACGTGGCTGAGTTTGTGCGCGAGGCGCAGCAGGAGGGGCTTTACGTCGTTCTGCGGCCGGGGCCGTATGTGTGCGCCGAGTGGGAGTGGGGCGGCTACCCGTCGTGGCTGCTGAAAGACCACGGCATCGTCGTGCGCTCGACTGACCCGAAGTTTATGGGGCCTGCGCGCGAGTATCTACAGCAGTTGGGCAAGCAGTTGGCTCCGCTCCAGATTGGCAACGGCGGGCCAATCATTCTGGTGCAAGTTGAGAACGAGTACGGCTCTTACGGCAAGGACCATGCCTACGTGGAGGCGATCCACAAGGCGTTGGTCGATGCCGGGTTTACCAAGTCGCAGCTCTACACGGCGGACGGGCCAGAAGAGGTTCCGGACGGCTCGCTGCCGGAGCTTCCCGCAGGGATCAACTTCGGCGGCAGCGGCCTGCATTCGGCGGAGCACGCATTTGCCACGCTGAAGAAATACCGCCCCAACGGGCCATTCTTTAACAGCGAGTACTGGGCGGGATGGTTCGATCACTGGGGCAGCAAACACGCGCACACGAGCGTTGCGAACGAGGCCGGGAACCTGGACTGGATCCTTAAGCAAGGCTACTCCGTAAGCATCTATATGTTCCATGGAGGTACTAGCTTTGGCTGGATGAACGGAGCCAACAGTGACGACAAGGGCAGCTACGAGCCGGACGTGACCAGCTACGACTACGACGCACCGCTTGACGAGAGCGGACGACCCACAAAGAAGTACTACGCCTTCCGTGATGTCATAGCGAAAGACACCGGAAGAGCACTGCCTCCGGTTCCTGAGGTTGCTCCAGCCATCAGTGTGCCCGCCGTGAAGCTTACAGAGGCCGCGTCGTTGTGGAAGAACCTGCCAAAGCCGGTTCATTCCGCACAGGTGCTGAGCATGGAAGATGTAGACCAGTCGTATGGATACATCCTTTACCGCACGAAGCTGAAAGACGCGGCTTCGGGCGAGCTGGTGCTCGACCAACTTCACGACTACGCGCAAATATATGCAGACGGCATTTTGGCGGGAACACTGGATCGCCGCTTGAGGCAGGACCGAATGTCGCTCGATATGAAGAAGGGGGAGCAGCTCGATATTCTGGTCGAGAATACGGGGCGTGTGAACTTCGGCCATGCACTGCCGGGCGAGCGCGCGGGCATCACCAAACAAGTGACGCTTGCAGGCAAGGTGCTGACCGGATGGGAGATTTACTCGCTGCCGATGACGGCGGTCGATGCGATGAAGTACTCGACGAAACCTTGCACAGGTGCGTGCTTTTATCGCGGCAGCTTTGACCTGAACGCAACGGGCGACACGTTTCTGGATACGAGCGCCTTTACCAAAGGCGAGCTGTGGTTGAACGGCAGTCCGTTGGGGCGCATCTGGAACATTGGCCCGCAAAAGGCGCTGTATGCTCCGGGGCCGTTCCTCAAGCAGGGCAGGAACGAGATTGTTGTCTTCGACCTGAAGGGCAAGATGGGCGGCTCCGTGGAAGGTATGGACAAACCCGAACTGGACTGGGGCGGCGCGGCCAAATAGAGCATCTTGCCTAAAACTCCAGTTCGGTGCAACCCGAAGCGAGACGCAGATTCCCTTCGGGGAATGACAACAAATCCAATGACAACAAATCCCGCCGCGGAGAGTGGGGTTGCGAGGATTCGCGCTTCAGGGAAAATGCTCTACAGGCTTGAACATTCCTTCGATGCCGCGTCTCAGTGCCCGGCTGAGGGGTCGATGTGTTTGGGCGGCCGAGGGATGAGGAACACCAGCGGCAACATGCAGGCGCAGAAGACGGCGAGGTACTGGATGATGTCGAGGTAGGCAAGCATCGCAGCCTGCCGGTGGAGCTGGTTGTAGATGAAGGCCTCGGCCGTGTGGATGGCCTGCTGGCCGGTGCCGAAGGCGTGCTTGAGCGCCTCGACCTGATTGACGAAAGCCGGGTTGGCCATGGTGAGGTTGCGCACCATGTTGGTCTCGTGCGCTGCAGTGCGGCGCGTGAGCATGGTGGCCATGAACGCAGTTCCGCAGGAGCCGCCGATGTTACGCGCCAGATTGGTGAGGCCAGAGACGTCGTTGTTCTCCGACTGCTTCACGCCGATGTAGGAGATGGTGTTGATCGGAATGAAGAGGAACGCCAGCCCCGACGCCTGAAAACATCGCAGATAGACCAGATAGCTGTAGCTGACCCCGAGGTTCATCGTATGCATGACGATGAGCGCGGCGGTGAGCATGATGAACCCGTAGGCGATGAGCTTGCGCGGATCGACTCGGCCCACGAGGAAGCCGACGACGGGCATCATGGCCATCATTACAAGTCCGGCGGGAGACAGTACGAGTCCGGCAAGTTCTGCCGTATAGCCCATGAGCGTCTGGACCATCTGTGGAATCAGGACGGTCGTCGCATAGAGCGCAAAGCCGAGCACGAACATCAGGATGAAGCTGATGGCGAAGTTGCGTTTGTAGAAGAGCGTGAGGTTCAGGATGGGTCGATGGCCGGTGCGAAGCTGGCGCAGCTCCCACCAGATCATGAAGACAAACGCGACCACGCAGGCGACGGCGAAGAAGACCATGAGATGCGAGGAGAACCAGTCGTCCTCCTGGCCCTTGTCCATCAGGAACTCGAGCGAGCCAAAGGTGGTGGCGAGCAGACCGAAGCCGAGGAAGTCGAGCTTGATGCCGCCCTTTTGCGTCTCGGCAACCTGCTTTTTGACGTAGGGCGGGTCTTCGACGATACGGGAGGTGAGGAAGAGCGAGAGCAGGCAGATGGGGACGTTGAGGAAAAAGATCCAGCGCCAGTCGAAGTGGTCGGTGATGTAGCCGCCGAGCGTGGGGCCAATGGCTGGAGCGACGACGACAGCAAGACCGTACATGGCGAATGCCTGTCCGCGCTTGGCCGGGGGGAAGGTGTCGGCGAGGATCGCTTGCTCAGACGGTGCAAGACCGCCGCCGCCGATGCCCTGCAGGACGCGGCAGAAGACCAGCAGCGGCAGTGTCGGTGCGAGACCGCAGAGCGCCGAACTGAGGCCGAAGAGCGCCACGCAGATCATGTAGAACTTCTTGCGCCCGATGAACGTGGTCATGTAAGCGCCAGCCGGAAGGACGATGGCGTTTGCCACGAGATAGGCGGTCAGCACCCAGGTGGCTTCGTCCTGCGTCGCGCCCAGGCCGCCTGCGATGTGCGGCAGGCTGACGTTGGCAATCGAGGAGTCGAGCACCTCCATGAACGTAGCCAGCGTCACGGTCATGGCGACGATCCACGGATTGATGCGTGGACGCCAGGGACGCTCGGCTTCGGTGGACGCAGATGGCCGTTGCGCCTCGGGTAATTCTAGGACGGTGGTCGCCATTTTTTAACCGGATAGTTAGATTGTACCGGTATGTGGCCGGATTCAGAGATTTACAACCAGACTGAAAAAATCGAACGTTAACCGTTTGGTAAAAATGCAACCCTGTGGTTTCTTGCACTTATCGACAATGAGTAGCTTTCCTAACAACTGCATTGGCGGGCGTGGCCCCGGACGCGATAGGCTTTCTGCAATGAAAAAACAGCAGTTTCTTGGATTGCTTGCCGGAGCCCTCGTGCTCGGAGTTGTGATTTCTGTCCCGGCCACAGGTCAGGGCTCACCCGCGGCAGCGCCGCCGACGTACGATGTGCTGCTGCGCGGGGGCTATGGCCCGTATCGCGCGAACAACGATCTGCTCTACTACCACCTCGACATCCGGGTCGATCCGGTGAAGCAGTTTGTCAGCGGCAAGAATACGATTCGCTTCAAGATGCTGGCCGACGGCACGCGCATCCAGCTTGAGCTTTATCCCACCATGCAGATCGACCGCATCCTGCTGGGCCGCACCGAGCTCAAGTACGAGCGCGACGGACGTACGGTGTTAGTCGATTTTCCGAAGACGCTGCACAAGGGCCGCACCTACTCGATCGACTTCTACTACTCCGGCCAGCCGAAGGCGCAGGGTCGGTTCGGCTGCTTCACCTTTAAAAAAGACACCGCAGGCACGCCGTGGATTACGACGGCCTGCGAGGGGACAGGCCCGGACATCTGGTGGCCCAACAAGGAGCAGTGGCGCGATGAGGTGCGCAGTATGCGCATCAGCGTGGCCGTGCCGAATGGCTTGATGGATGTCTCCAACGGTAAATTCGACGGGAGCAAAGACCTGGGCGACGGCTACACGCAGTGGAACTGGCACGTGCATTACCCGATCAACAACTACGATGTCGCGCTGAACATCGCCAACTATCAACACTTCTCTGACAGGTACAAGAAGCTGCACCTGGACTTCTATGCGCTGCCTGAAGACCTCGCCAAGGCGAAGACGCAGTTTACACAGGCGAAGGGGATGCTGGAGGCGTTCACGCACTACTTTGGCCCATATCCCTTTCCGAAGGATGGCTACAAGCTGATTGAAGTTCCGTACTCCGGCATGGAGCACCAGAGCGCGGTCTCCTACGGCAATCTCTTCAAGAACGGCTACCTGGGCCGCGACTGGACCGGCGTAGGCATTAGTCCGCGTTTCGATTTCATCATCATTCACGAGAGCGGGCACGAGTGGTTCGGCAACAGCATCACGGCTGCCGACAAGTCGGACATGTGGATCCATGAAGGATGGACGACGTATCTGGAGGGCCTGTATGTCGAATACCGATGGGGCAAGGCCGATGCGTTGAAGTATCTGAATGCGTACAAGTCGAAGATCGCAAATAAGGAGCCCATTATCCCCGCGCGCGGCATCAACGCCGAGCCTCCGGAGGACCAGTACTTCAAGAGCGCGCTGATGCTGAATACGCTGCGCAGCATCGTGGACGACGATGCGCGGTGGTTCCGGCTGATCCACGACTTCTATCAGCACTTCAAATATCAGAACATCATGACGGAAGATGTTGTCGCGTGGTTCAATCAGCAGACCGGGATGAACCTCACGCCTGTCTTCGATCAGTATCTGCGCCATACTGCAATTCCTGTGCTGGAGCTGAAGTTCAATGCAGCCGACGGGACCGTCGCCTACCGCTGGAAGGCGGGCGAACAGGACTTCGCTATGCCGGTACGCGTGGGAGAGAAAGACCATTGGCTGTTGATCCATCCCACGACCGTATGGCAGACCATGAAGACACCCCTGACTGAGGAGCAGTTTGGCGTTGCCACCGACCTGTATTACGTAGACGTGAGCAAGTCTTGAGCAGGCAAGGGCGATTGGCGTAACAATGGTATCGAAACACGACGAGAGGGCACGAGATGCATCCTGATCTTGAAAGACTGATAGTGCTGCAACGGCACGACATCGAGGCGAAGCGGCTCCGCGAGGAGATGGCTGCACTTCCCACGCAGGTGGCACACCTTGAAGCGAAGCTCAAGGCGGCCATCGAGCGGCGCACCGAGACAGCCGATTCGATTGCGAAGGAAGAGGGTCTGCGCCGCCACCAGGAGTCCGACATCAAGGACCAGCAGGCGAAGATCGCGAAGGTGCGCAAGCAGTTGGATATGGCGACGACCACCGTGCAGGTGACATCGTTTGAGCACGAGATCTCGTTTGCGCAGTCGGAGATTAGCCGGCTTGAAGATGCTGAACTCGAAAGCATGGAGCGCGGCGAATCGTTGGCTGCGCAGAAGTTCGAAGCCGATGAGTCTGTCGTTTCCGCCGAAAAAAATCTTGAACGCGAGCAGGCGCGCGCAGCCGAGACGATGGCGCAGGATAAAGCCGCGCTGGCAGCGGTCGAAGAGAAGCGTGTCGCTGTGCGGGCAGAGGTTGGTGAAGACGCGCTCTCGATGTATGACCGGATTGCGAAGTCGAAGGGCGTTGCCGTCTCCGAGGGCGTGGACCAGAAGTGCTCCGTGTGCCAGATGTTGCTGCGCCCGCAGAAGTGGAACGACCTGCGCGACCGCGACAACAATGAGACGATGATGACCTGCGAGAGCTGCGGGCGCCTGCTCTATTACGACCCGGCGCGGGACGCTCCGCAGCGCAAGACGGTGCAGTCAGAGAGCATCGCGGCCTCGATCGTGCGCTCGTCACTCTAGCAACGGCAGTCAACCATTAAAGGCAGAGCATCTGTGAAGCGAATTGCTGTAGACATGGACGAGGTGATGGCCGACGCGCTTGGCGAGCACCTGCGGCGCTATAACAGACACTTCGGCGAGCAAGTCACGACGGACGACCTTGAAGGAAAGTGGCTGTGGGACGTGGCCTCGACCGACCGGCACCCTGTCATCGAAAGCCAGATGCGGTCGGACGACTTCTTTGCCGTGCTCGAAGTGATGCCGGAGTCGCAGCGCGTCATGCGGCGTCTACAGATGAACTATGAGGTCTTCATCGCGACGGCCGCAATGGAGGTGCCCACCTCGTTTGAGCAGAAGTTCCACTGGCTCGAACGTCACTTCCCTTTCATTCCGCCCTCACACATCGTCTATTGCGGCGACAAGAGCATCCTGCGTGCCGACTATCTGATTGACGACAATCCGCGTCAACTCCGTCGCTTCCAGGGCGAAGGCATCCTCTTCACCTCGCCGCACAACCTTCGCGTGAAAGGCTTCAAACGCGTGAAGGACTGGCTGGATGTGGAGAAGCTGTTTCTGGGATAAGGACAGGGTGTAGGGAATAGGGTGTAGGGAATAGGCTCGGGCGAGCTCCTGGAGTCGTTGTTTCAGGGATGGCACGTTCTTCCATCAGCAAATGAGCGGTCTCTTGATTGCGTCTGGGATAAGTGCGATGAACTATCGTTTTCTATTCCCTATTCCCTGCTTCTATGCGTAGAGGGCCGCCTCGAACTGCTCCAG
Source organism: Edaphobacter sp. (assembly GCF_035763405.1). NCBI lineage: Bacteria > Pseudomonadati > Acidobacteriota > Terriglobia > Terriglobales > Acidobacteriaceae > Edaphobacter > Edaphobacter sp. The sequence goes on along the minus strand of NZ_DASUBE010000165.1, from coordinate 635 downwards.
CGCCTCTTCGGACCAGGCGTGCGTGGACTTGCGCCATGTGTCGCCCTTCTCTTCGAGGAAGTTGGGAAAGTTCATGCGGCAGTAGCCGGCTCGGGCGTCGAAGTCGTAGAGCGCCTGCGGCGTGCCGTCGAGGTAGAGGACGGCCTTCAGGCCATCGCGCGACCACTCGACCGTGGCGATGCGCTGCGGTTCGGGGCGCTTGAGTTCGGCATCGCTTTTGGCAAGCGCGGCGACGTTGTAGATGAGCATCGCATCGAGGATGCTGTGCTCGTGCTTCTCCTGCGAGCGGTCACAGGCATAGAAGTAGCCCGCGACTCCCTCGTCCTCGAAGACAACGGTCCAGGGGACGATGGACGAATCGACGGAGAGAAAGGCGCGACCGGGCGTGAAGGAGAGCGACTGCATACTCTCACGATACGATAAAGGCAGGGACTTAGGGGCCAGGGAACAGAGACTGAAGAATCTGGAGGAGTTGGCGGTGCGCGGCAGATGAAGTTCTGGAAGATTGAGATTGGCCGCCCACAGCGGCTGGCTGCGCTGCTGCTGCTGCTGTTTCTGGCCGAGTGCCTTTGGGTTGTCAACCGGCAGGAGCTCTCGCCCGCCGACTATCGCTACGCCATGTGCGGACGTCAGAT
>NZ_DASUBE010000164.1:0-6839 GCF_035763405.1 Edaphobacter sp. | reverse complement strand
CCCCATTGATTCCCGTCCCGAACCCTGCCATACTTAATCGTGCCCACCACGCACAAATCTCAAAAACTTATACAGAGGTCGCGGACATGTCTGCAAAGTACATCTTCGTAACGGGCGGAGTTGTATCCAGTCTTGGCAAGGGTCTCGCCGCAGCCTCCATCGGCTGCCTGCTCGAGGCGCGCGGCATCAAGGTCAACCTCATGAAGTTTGACCCCTACCTCAACGTCGATCCCGGCACCATGTCGCCCTTCCAGCACGGCGAGGTCTTCGTCACCGACGACGGCGCCGAGACCGACCTCGACCTCGGCCACTACGAGCGCTTCACCCACGCCAAGCTCACCCGCGACAACAACCTCACCACCGGCCGCATCTACGAGCAGATCATCACCAAGGAGCGCCGCGGCGACTACCTCGGCAAGACCGTCCAGGTCATCCCCCACGTCACCAACGAAATCAAGGCCGCCATGCGCAAAGTCGCCTCCGACTGCGACGTGGCCATCGTCGAGATCGGAGGCACGGTAGGCGACATCGAATCGCTTCCGTTCCTCGAAGCCATTCGCCAGATGCGCCAGGACCTCGGCCGCGACAACACCTGCTTCGTCCACGTCACGCTTATTCCGTGGATCGCTGCCGCGCAGGAGCTGAAGACCAAGCCCACGCAGCACTCCGTCAAGGAGATGCTCTCCATCGGCATCCAGCCCGACATCCTCCTCTGCCGTTCCGACCGCGCCGTCCCCCGCGAGATGCGCCAGAAGATCGCCCTCTTCTGCAACGTCGAGGAGTCCGCCGTCATCGCCGCACGCGACGTAGCCAGCATTTATGAAGTTCCGCTGACCTTCGCCAACGAAGGCGTAGACGCGCTCGCACTCAAGTATCTCCGCATCGATGCCAAGGCACCCGACCTCTCCCGCTGGAAGGACATCGTCCACCGCGCCTACCACCCGCAGGACGAGGTCTCCATTGCCATCGTCGGCAAGTACGTCGAATACGAGGACAGCTACAAGTCGCTCAAAGAAGCCCTCGTCCACGGCGCGCTTGCCCACAACCTCAAGCTCAAAGTCACCTGGCTCGAAGCCGAGGGCCTCGAAACCGTAGATTACGCCCAGCAGCTTGAAGGCTTCGACGGCATCCTCGTCCCCGGCGGCTTCGGCAAGCGAGGCATCGAGGGCATGTTGAACGCGATTCGCTACGCCCGCGAGAGCGGCACGCCCTACTTCGGCATCTGCCTCGGTATGCAGACCGCCTGCATCGAGTACGCCCGTAACGTCTGCGGCCTCAAGGACGCAAACTCAGGCGAGTTCGACCCCGCCACACCCTACCGCATCATCTACAAACTCCGCGAGCTAACCGGCGTCGAAGAGATGGGCGGCACCATGCGCCTCGGCGCATGGGACTGCGTCCTGGAACCCGGCTCCATCGCTGCGCAGGCTTATGGCGCCACCGAAATCTCCGAGCGTCACCGCCACCGCTACGAGTTCAACCGCGAGTACGAGGCCGTCCTCACCGGCGCGGGCCTCAGCATCACCGGCACCACGCCAGACGCCACCTACGTCGAGATCGTCGAGATCCCCGGCCATCCATTCTTCCTCGGCTGCCAGTTCCACCCCGAGTTCAAATCGAAGCCGCTCGAGCCGCATCCGCTCTTCCGCGACTTCGTGGCCGCCAGCTACCGGAACCGTCTGGGCAACGACCCGCATACCTCAACCGAAACGGCCCTTCGCGCCTCCAAGTAAGAGGCGCAGGCAGGAAGCCTCAGCGCGCCGAGTGGCAGGCGCACTTCGCAAAGCCCTTGCCGGTGTCGTTCGAGAGCGTGCACACATACTCCGGCCACAACGGCTTGATCAACCCCGTCGTGTCTCCGGCGTAAAAGTGCCGAATGAACGCGCGGCTCGCCGGAGTCTTCGCGTCAGGGTCCTTCGCAAACTCCTTCACCAGCCGCTCCACCTCGCGCGGCGCAAACGCCCCCACATGATACGCAGACGAATAGCTATACTCCTTCGACCACGTCGCGTGCGCGCCATCCGAAGCAGCAAACACCGAGTAATCCACCAGCGTCGCTGAGCCGGGAGCAACCTGCGCCACCGTAAACGCCGGGTCATTGCCATGCACCGGCGTAATCGAAGGCACCATCTTCACGGCAATCCTCCCACCGTGCTTGCCTCTGCCTGGACCCAGCAGCCGCAGCTCGTCCATGTGAGTGTGCGCAAAGATCCCCAGCCGCACCACGTCCGCGTTCGCCACCAGCACATCGGCCAGCTTCTCCGAGGAGAGAAACATCTGCGGCTCGGCCCCATCGCAGACCGACCGCATCTTCAGCACGACCGCGTGAATATCCACCCCCGGAGGAATATGCCCCATCACCCACACGTGTTCGTGCTTCGCCCGCGCCTCATCCAGTTGCCGGCTCAACCACGCCAGCTCCACTTCAGCCGCCGCAGGATCGGGCCTCCCATCGCAGGTAAGATAGTTGCGCGACATGAACATATCGTTCAGCACAATCAGCCGCGTTCGTCGCATCGGTCGGGCCATCGTCACGCTGTAGTACCCACCGCGTGCAAAGTCTCGAAGCGCGCTCTCTTTCTCCGCCGAAGCGAGCAGCCCGCGCAACATGCTCTCGCCCGCCGCGCGCAGAAAGCCACTCCCCGCATCCATCCTGTAGTCTCCGCAGCCCGAGTCATTGTTCCCCAGCGCCGCATACACCGGCATACCCGGACGCACTTTGCCCAGCTCCGTCATCACATAGTCAATCGTCTTCTCGACGAACGCCTCGTACTCCGCCTGCGATCTCCCCGGCACCGCCACCCGAAACCGGCACGGAAACTGATGCGCAATCATGTCGCCGCTCACGGTCATAAACCGCGCATGGGGCGCCGCCTGCCGCATCGCCCGTAAGCTCGACTGCAACAGCCCATCGGAGCTGTCCGCCGCCTTCGCTCCGCAAGCCTTCTGCAGCGCGGCGTAAGCCTCCGAGCGACCGGGCGAGTCCGGCCCGCGGAGGATATTCTCCCACTCGCTCACCGGAGCCGTCGCCAGCAGCTTCGCCTTCGTCGGATCGTAAAACGGGTCCAGGTGAATATCGCTGACCATCAGCGCCGAGATCCTCTGTGTGCCTCCGCCCTTCGCCTGAACAACCGCGCACATGCCCGCTGCCGCGACGCACACGCACAGAGCAGCCAGCCCACAGACAAGACGACCGAACGCCCCAACCCTCATCCTCGACATGCAGACTATTGTCGCGTATGCCGCTGCCGCGCGTCCGCATCGCTCAGTGAATCAGTGCAGGGGAGGCTGCTTCAGATAGGCAATCACGTCGCGCCGCTCCTCCGCCTTCGCCACATGAAACTCCATATTGTTGTCCGGTACCAGCGCGTCAGGATCTGCAAGCCACTTGTTCAACGTCTTCTCGTCCCACGTCATCTTCGCTTTCTTCAGCGCATCGGAATACGCAAACCCATCCACAGTACCCGAGACGCGTCCATACACCCCACCCAACTTCGGCCCCTCGCGGTTCTGTGTCAGAGAGTGGCAGCCAGTGCATCGCTTCTCGAAGACCAGCTTGCCGTGAACCGCATCGCCTATGCCTGCTGGCGGGTCATTCGTTGCGACCGTGCCCTCAGCACCTCGGTCAGACTGCCCCCGTGCCCATGCCGTCAGCATCTCGACATCCGAGCCGGTAATGCACGCACTCCAGTGGATGATTCGGTATTGGAGCGGCGGCATCGACCGCATGCGCGTCTCGCCAACGATCTTGCTCACCATCTGTTCCTGCTGGTCCGCCGTCATGCTCGCCCAGTGCGAAAGGTCCATGTGCCTGCGCCCTTCCATCACGTCGCGCTCTACCAGCCACGACACCGGCGCGAACTTCGCATACAAAGGCGAGCGCGTCTCGTCCGAGTGGCAGTCGGCACACTTCTGAATCAGAAGTGCGCGCACGGACCTGGGAACCGGCGCGCCCTCCATCAGCGACGGCTGCTGCGTGCTGGACTCGCGCAGATGAGCATCGCCAAACGGATGCGCGCAGGCAAGCAACAGCGACAGCCCCATTGCCGCAATCGCCATCGCCGTCCACGCCTGCATCCGGCTCAACCCTTTTGCTCCAGCGTGGAATCGACAATAGCCAGATGGCCCTGCCGCGCGACGTACTTCACCTCCGTAATGCCAAGCACTCCCGCAAGCTCACCAGCGGGCACTGCCATCGGCCCCGGGTTTCCCTTTCCGGGCGCAGCCTGCGGAAACGCTGTGGACATCGCCGTATGGAACGCCACATTGCCCTCCACCTTCTGCACCACCTGATGGATGTGCCCGTTCAGCACCGTCACCGACCCGAACCGCTTCAGATACGAGAGCGCCTCCGCACCATCCTGCGTACCCCAGCCCCAGCTCGGATACACCATCCACAGCGGAATATGCGCAAGCACCACAACCGGCGTCGAAGCCGAGTGCTCCGCTAAGTCCTTCTTCAGCCAGCTCAGTTGCTCCGCGCCCAGCTTGCCCAGGCCGTCAATCTGCTGCACATTATTCAGTCCGACAAAATGCACGCCCTTATGATCGAAGCTGTACCACCCCGTGCCCTTCGTGTTCTTCCCAAACCGCTCGCGGTACAGCGCGCCATCGTCGATGGCGGTATCGTGCTCGCCGGGAACATAGAACGTCGGGCCGGCCTTCACGCCCTTGATGACCTCAACCGCCGTATCAAACTCGCTCGCCTTCGATGACTGCGAGATGTCGCCCGTATGCACCAGGAAGTCCGGCGTCGCGCCCCCAATGGCATTGATCTTATCGATCGCCGTTTTCAACGTGCCCGTCACATCCTTGTTCGCGGCCTTGTTGAAGCCGATGTGGCTGTCGCTGATCTGCACAAAGCTGAAGCTCTCGCTCGCATGTCTCTTCGCCGCCGCCATGCCCTCGCCGGTCGCGGCAAAGACGCGCGAGACGAGAACGCCTCCGGCCAGCGTCCACACCAGGCCCGTTCCGGCCCACGCCATGCAGCTCAAAAAGCCGCGCCGGTCGATACCGTCGCCAGCCTGCGGCGCTGCGTCTCGTGAAACTTCATCCATGGGCAAATGCCCATCCCGATCTGCAAAGTTGCGCGTATCGTCGTTCATGGTTCAAAATCCTCCAACCATGCAAACTGCACGGTTCGCGGTTTATTCCATCCGTTGGGAATAAATTTGCCCGCCCCCCGTTCTCCTCTATGCAAGGTCGAATCGGTGTCAATCGGTGTGATGTGGACTTTGGTTCAGTTTCGGCTTTGTTAAGGGCATGGCTGTAGTCGTGCCGCAAACCGCCCTGATTTAATGGGGCTTTAGCCTCCTGAGGTATGTTTTTCCGCTATTTGGCCAGCATCGTCTTTCGCCGGAACTCGCACATCATGCAATGGAAGCCGACAAGCCGCGACGCAGCACGAGACTTCGAAGCGCTCGCCCTGCCGCTTGCTCCGTCACTCTACAACGTCGCCTTCTGGCTCACTCGCCAGCAGACCGACGCCGAAGACCTCGTGCAGGAGACTTTCTTCAAAGCCCTGCGCGGCTTCTCCACCTTCCAGCCCGATACGAACTTCAAGGCGTGGATCTTCCGCATCCTCCGCAACACCTACCTCACCTCGCGCACCGGCCTCGCCGCCACTCGCACCGTCCCGCTCGCCGAAAACGACGATGCTCCGCTGGAAGCCGCCATCGACTGGGACACACCCGAAGGTCGCATGATCGGCCTCAGCAACCAGGCCGAAGTTCGTTCCGCCATGGAGACCCTCCCGCCGCACCTCGTCGAAATCCTCCTGCTCTGCGACGTCGAAGAGATGAAGTACAAGGAGATCGCCCTCGTGCTCGACATTCCCATCGGCACCGTCATGTCGCGCGTTGCCCGCGCCCGCAACGCTCTGCGTCGCGCCCTGCTGGGCCTGAACACGAGCCACAGAGAGGAGCCAAAATGAGCGGCCATCTCGATCAGTCCATCCTCAGCGCGCTCATCGATAACGAGCTTTCGCCCGACCAACTCGCCGTCGTCAACGAGCACCTCGCCCAGTGCCCCTCCTGCACAGCCGCCGCGCTCTCCACGTCCATGCTCAAGCAGGCCACCGCACAGGCAGGCCGCAGCCCCGCACCTTCCGCGCAGTTCATGGGCCGCCTCGCGCGCGCGAGCCGCCATCATGCTCCAGTCCGTGCAACGGCTCCGCATAGGCTGTGGCTTGATGCAGCCATCGCAGCCGCCCTCCTGCTCGCCTCCATCGTCTACATCGCCACGCGCCACATCACGCGCCAGCACACTCTCGCCTCGCTCGCGCACTCCGCACTCGTATCGGAAACAGTAGACCAGCACATCGCCGCGCTCGCCTCTTCCGTGCCGCCCGGCGTCATCTCCACCGACCAGCACACCGTCAAACCCTGGTTCCAGGGCAAACTCCCCTTCAGCTTCAACCTTCCCGGCGACCTGCCGCCTGATACCGTCCTCGAAGGCGCCAACCTCACCTATATCCGCAACCAGCCCGCCGCCGAGCTTCTCTACCGCATCCACAAACACCGCGTCTCCATCTTCGTCACGGAGAGCAACGAACCCGCCGAGCCCTTCACCGCCGATCTCGCCGGCTTCCACGTCCAAAGCTTTACCGCCGATCATCTCCAAGCCGTGGCTGTCAGCGACGTCAACCCTGCCGACCTCGCCGCGCTCGTCCGCAACTTCCAGCAGGCGCAGCAAACCAGCGCTCCCAAGCACTGACCATTCGCCGCGCCTCCTGGCATCCTCGTGGCATCATGGACACACGCGGCCGCTGCCGCCAGGTGCGAAGCCAACATGACCACTCAATACAACCAGCGCCGCGGCGCATCCGGCAGCATCTTCTT
>NZ_DASUBE010000163.1:0-9799 GCF_035763405.1 Edaphobacter sp. | reverse complement strand
GACCGCGCCGAACGGTCCTCCGCGTCCCGACGTCACATTCTCCGTCGCCAGCGCGATTGCCTTCTCCATAAAGATTGGATTGCCTTGCATCGGCTCTGTATCCTTACACTCGGATTGCGCGGAGGCCCTTGCGGGATATTGCGGGATACTCAAATTATGTCACACGCCTTCGTCTCGAATTGCGTTGTCACACCCGCCGGAACGCGCCCAGCCGCGCTCCTCGTCGAAGGCGAACGTATCCGCGCCATTTGCAATCTCTCCGAGGTCCCCGCCGACGCAACCCTTCACGACTGCGGCAACCTCGCCATCCTTCCCGGCCTCGTCGATACGCACGTCCACATCAACCAGCCCGGACGCACCGAGTGGGAGGGCTTCCCCACCGCCACCCGCGCCGCAGCCGCAGGCGGCATCACCACCGTCGTCGATATGCCGCTCAACTGCCTGCCCGCCACCACCACCGTTGCGGCGCTCGAAGCCAAGCGCCAATCAGCGCATGGCCAATGCTTCATCGACTGGGCTCCCTGGGGCGGCGCCGTCGCCGACAACCAGCGCGACATTCTCCCGCTCGCCCGCGCCGGAGTCCGTGGCTACAAATGCTTCCTCATCCACCCCGGCTGCGAAGGCTTCACCATGATCGACCGCCGACAACTCGAAGCCGCGCTCCCGCACATTGCCCAGTCCAGCCTGCCGCTGCTTGTCCATGCCGAACTCGCGGGCCCTATTGATCGCGCCACACTCGCTCTCGCAAACGCCGACCGGCGCAGGTATTCAACCTACCTCTCCTCGCGCCCCGACGAAGCTGAACTCGAAGCCATTCGCCTGATGATCGGCCTCTGCCGCCGCTTCAACTTTCGTCTCCACATCGTCCACCTCTCTACCGCGCTCGCTCTCAAAGACCTCCGCCGCGCCCGCGACGAAGGTCTTCCTGTCACCGTCGAAACCTGCCCGCACTATCTCCACTTCACTGCCGAAGAGATCCCCGACGGCTCGACCGTCCACAAATGCGCGCCGCCCATCCGCAACCACGCCAACCGCGAAGCTCTCTGGCAGGCGCTCGCCGCGGGCGACATCGACATGATCGTCACCGACCACTCCCCATGCCCGCCCGCAATGAAGTCCTCAGACCGTGGCAGCGCAGAGACTCCCCGCTTCGACGAAGCCTGGGGCGGCATCGCCAGCCTCTCGCTCGCGCTCCCCATCATCTACACCGAGTGCGCGGCACGCGGCTACACACTCGACCACATCGCCCGCTGGATGAGTTCCGCCCCTTCCGCGCTCGCCGGCCTCAGCCACCGCACCGGCTCGCTCGAACCCGGCCGCGAAGCCACCTTCGTCCTCTTCGACACCGAAGCCGAGTTCACCGTCACGCCAGGTCATCTCCACTTCCACCACCCCATCTCGCCCTACCTCGGCGAAACCCTCCGAGGCCAGGTGCGTGCCACCTGGCTGCGCGGCGAGCGCATCTTCCACGAAGGCTCCTTCACCCCAAACCCAACCGGCCGCGAGATCATCATCTGAAACGCCGCCAAGATATTTCATCTCAGCAACGCCGCCAGAGTATTTCGTCTCAGCCAAAAACTCGGCGATCACCGCCGCACCACGTCATCTCGACCGAAGGCGGCGCTTTTGCCGCCATAGTGGAGAGATCCCTGTATTTGCATTTTTCACCCGTCATTCCTTATCCTTCCAGTTTTGATGAACCCCCACCTCGCCCGCTGGAACACGCTCGACGCCGACTCCGCCGCACGCGAAGTTCTACCCTGCAACGGCTCGCGCTCATGGGCACAAAAGCTCGCCGCCGCGCGCCCCATCGCCGACGAAGCCACCCTCATCGATCATGCAAACGCCATCTGGCGCGCTCTCCCTCAAGAAGACTGGCAGGAAGCATTCGACAGCCACCCGCGCATCGGCGAACAAAAACCGCAATCGCACGCCACCGCCGAATCCCTCCGCTGGTCGGCCGAAGAGCAGAAAGCCGCATCACAAGACGCTCAGGCAAAAGAAGCTCTCGCCGACGCCAACCGCCGTTACGAGCGAACATTCGGCCGCATCTTCCTCATCTGCGCCTCCGGCAAATCTTCCGGCGAGATCCTCACCGCACTCGAATCCCGCCTCCACAACGACCCCGCAACCGAACTCCGTGAAGCCGCCGAACAGCAGCGCCGGATCACCGAGCTCCGCCTCCGCCGCTGGCTCGAATCACACTGATGCGTGCCGCGATATACACTTGAGCACGAAAAATATGGGCATCTCCACCCACGTCCTCGACCTCACCTCCGGCCGCCCCGCCGCAGCCCTCGCCGTCACGCTCTCGCGCCTCATCGAAGAGACCTGGTCGGTGCTCTACGTCACCGCCACGGACAACAATGGCCGCGTAGCCACGCTGCTTCCCGAGAGCTACTCGCTCGCCGCCGGCACCTATCGCATCCAGTTCGATACATCCGGCTACTTCTCGCAGCGTCGCGCCGCCTGCCTCTATCCGTACATCGACATCACCTTCGAGGTCCGCGATGCAGCCGAGCACTATCACATCCCGCTGCTGCTCACGGCCAACGGCTACACCACCTACCGGGGAAGCTGACCCATGATCGAGATCGCCGAAGACCGCTACGGCAAATCCCGCGTCCGCCTCATGAAGGTCACGCGCCACCCGCATGGCAACGACCTCCGCGAGTGGACCGTCGAAGTCCTGCTCCAGGGCGACTTCAACGCCGCTCATACCACAGGCGACAACGCCAACATCCTTCCCACCGACACGATGAAGAACACCGTCTACTCCGTCGCCCGCAGTTCCACCGCGACCACGATGGAAGACTACGCCAGGGAACTCGCCGACTATATCCTCGCGCGCAACCAGCAGGTCACATCCGCTGCCGTCCGCATCGAAGCTGCACTCTGGCGACGCCTCACCATCGACGGCCAGCCGCATCCCGACACCTTCATGCACGGCTCCAACGAGGTCCAGACCACTCGCGTCGAGCGCGCGCAGGGCCAGCCCTTCATCATCCACTCCGGCTTCGACCACCTCGTCCTGCTCAAGACCGCGCACTCCGCCTTCACCGGCTACATCCACGATCCGCTCACCACGCTCAAGGAGACCACCGATCGCCTCTTCGGCACCGCCATCCGCGCCGAGTGGCACTACACCTCCGCACACCTCGACTTCGACCAGCTACGCAAAAAAATCCGCGAGACCATGCTCCACACCTTCGCCGCACACAACAGCCAATCCGTGCAGCACACGCTCTACGCCATGGCGCACGACGCGCTCGAAGCCGTGCCCGAGATCGACGACCTCCACCTCACCATGCCCAACAAACACTGCCTGCTCGTCGATCTCTCCCGCTTCGGCCAGGACAACCCCAACCAGATCTTCGTTCCCACCGACGAACCGCACGGCCACATCGAAGCCCGCCTCCACCGCACACCATGACAATCAAAACATGTCATTCTGCCCCTGAGCTTGTCGAAGGGGAAGAATCCCCGCAGTCGCTTGTAGGTACCCCAAGGCTTCAGCCTTGGGTCTCTCAGCGCCTCAAAAGCCATAGGCTTTAGCCCATGGGGTATGCTTTCCGCAACGTCCTTGCAGGCGTCCTCATCTGCGTTTAGAAGTTTCTTATTCATCCATGACCGTCGCTCATCTATCCCGCGCCCGCACCGCCGCCCGCGTCATCGAACGCTGCCGTCAGATCGCCGCCTTGACGGAGGTCCCGGGCGAGACCACGCGGCTCTTCCTCTCTCCGCCCGCGCGCCGCGTTCACACGCTCGTCACCGAGTGGATGCAGGCAGCCTCCATGTCCGTCCGCATCGATGCAGCCGGGAATCTGCGCGGCGTGCTCCCCGGTCCCACCGCACACGCGCCGCGCCTCATCCTCGGCTCGCATCTCGACACCGTGCCCAACGCCGGAGCCTTCGACGGCGTCCTCGGCGTCGTGCTCGGCATCGCCGTTGCTGAAGAGCTGCGCGGTCAAAGCCTTCCCTTCGCCATCGAAGTCATCGGCTTCTCCGAAGAAGAAGGCGTGCGCTTCAGCACGCCGTTCATCGGCAGCCTCGCCGTCATCGGCAAACTCGATGCAGAGGCACTCGCGCGCACCGACCGCAACGGCGTCACCATCGCCGAGGCCATCCGCATCTTCGGCCTCAACCTCAGCGATCTTCCCAACGCCCAGCTCGCAGCAAGCTCCTTCGCCTATCTCGAACTCCACATCGAACAAGGCCCGCTGCTTGAAAGCGAAGGCCTGCCGTTGGGCATCGTCGAAGCCATCGCCGGACAGACCCGCATGTCCTTCGTCTTCGAGGGCCGCGCCAACCACGCAGGCACCACGCCCATGCACCTGCGCCGCGACGCGCTCGCCGCCGCTGCCCAATGGATTACCGCAGTCGAAGTCTACGCGAACGAGCACGACGGTCTCGTCGCCACCGTCGGCAGGATCGACGCGCAGCCGGGAGCAGGCAACGTTGTCGCCGCGCGCGTCACCGCCTCGCTCGACGTGCGCCACGCCAGCGATAACGCACGCACCGCCGCCGTCCGCGCGCTCGTCTCCGCCGCAGAACTCGCCGCCGCAAAGCGCGGAGTCACACTCAGCACGCAGACACATCTCGAACAATCTGCCGTCCCCATGGACCCGCACCTCACGCGCCTGCTCGAATCAGCCGCAAAAAAATCGAACACGCCGACGCGCAAAATGCCCAGCGGAGCAGGCCACGACGCCATGATCGTCGCCCAGCGCCTGCCTGCGGCGATGCTCTTCCTCCGCAGCCCCGGCGGCATCAGCCACCATCCGGACGAAACCGTTCTACCGGGCGATGTCGAAGCTGCGCTCAACACCGCCATCGAGTTCCTCTCGCTCCTGCGCGATGATAAGACCATTCCGAAGGACGACCATGCATAATCTCGGCCACACCCGCAGCGTCAACCACCGCGATCATCTGCTCCACACACCTGACGCCTTCGTCCGCACCACGCTCCCCGGCATGGAGCGCGCCGCCGCCATCGTCCACATCTCACCCGCCATCGGCGCGGCCTTCACGCAATACACCGCCGAACTTGAACCCGGCGGCACGCTCGGCCCCACATACGCGCAACGATTCCTCTACCTGCTCGAAGGCGCAGCCGACCTGGCGACTGAAGTCAGCTTCCACTCGCTCACACCCGGCAGCTTCGCTTATCTTCCGCAGGGCACGCCTCACACGCTCACCGCGCAGCGGTCCACACGCCTCGCCGTCATCGAAAAGCCCTACGAGCCGCTTGAACACACGCCGTCCCCAGAAGTCCTCGTGGGCCGCGAAGACAGCGCGCTCTCGACGCCGCTCAATGACGACCCCGACCTCCAGGTCCGCGCGCTCGTCCCCGCATCGCCCGCGCACGACTTCGCCGTCAACACCATGACCTACCAGCCCGGAGCCGCGCTCAGCCAGGTCGAAGTCCACATCATGGAGCACGGCCTCGTGATGCTCGAAGGCGGCGGCATCTATCGCTTAGGAAACAACTGGTACCCCGTCACCGCAGGCGACGTTATCTGGATGGCCCCCTACTGCCCGCAGTGGTTCGCAGCCATCGGCAAACGCCCCGCAAAATACCTCATCTATAAGGACGCCAACCGCCACCCGCTGGGCTAGTTTTGTATTTCCATTTCGTAGCGCAGTGGAGGAATCTGCTTTTCCAACCAGCCACAAACCCTCGGGTACCCCATCCATCGCGGCCTTTTGCGATGGATGGGAATGTACAACCTCCACTCAGCCTGGCGCCCACCACAGCCGGGTGCCCCATCTTCGGCGCGGCCTTATCGCGCCTGACGTGGGGAGATGCCCACCACAGCGCCCCGGCGAATGCACTACAATCCCCGTGCCATGCAAATCCAAATCGACCAGGCACGCCTCATCGACGAACTCCAAACCCTCGCCACGATCACCAGCGTCGAACCCTCCCCCGAAGGCACCGCCGTCACCCGCATCGTCTTCACGCCCGACGATCTCCGCGCCCGCACCTGGCTCAAATCGCTCGCGCAACAGGAAGGCTTCACCCTCCGCGAAGACGCCGCAGGCAACACGTTCATCCGCTGGCAAGGCTCCGACCCATCGCTCTCCGCCGTGGCCACCGGTTCACACACCGACGCCGTCCCCCACGCCGGCATGTACGACGGCACCGTCGGCGTCCTCGGCGGCCTCGAAGCCCTGCGCGCGCTCAAGCAGAGCGGCTACACCCCGCGCCGGTCTATCGAATTGGTGATGCTCACCAGCGAAGAGCCCACCCGCTTCGGTATCGGATGCATCGGCAGCCGCCTGATGGCGGGCGTCCTCGACCCGGCGCGCGCGGACCGACTCCGCGACCTCACCCACGCGAACGATGACGAAGCATCCACACTCGCCGCCATCCGCACAGCCGCAGGCTTCACCGGCCCGCTCGAATCCGTCAAGCTGCCGCCCAACCACTTCCACGCCTGGGTCGAACTCCACATCGAGCAAGGCCCCTTGCTCGAACGCGAACACATCCCCATCGGCATCGTCACCCACATCGCCGCACCCGCAAGCTATCGCTTCACCATCACCGGCCTCGGCGGCCACGCAGGCGCGCTCCTCATGCCCGACCGCAAGGACGCCCTCTGCGCCGCCGCCGAGCTCATCTTGTCTGTCGAGAGACATGCGCTGGCAACACGCGCCATCGACACCGTTGCTACCATCGGCACCTGCGACGTGCATCCCGGCGCAGTCAACAGCGTCCCTAGCCGCGTCGCGCTCGCGCTCGACATCCGCGACACCGACCCTGCCCGCCGCGAATCAGTCATGCAAGCCATCCGCGCCGACATCGCCGACATCGCCCGCCGCCGCAACATCACCATCGACGAGCAGTTCATCAATGCCGACGCCCCCGCCGTCTCCTCGCCACACATCGTCCAAACGCTCGAAGCCATCTGCACAGCCGAAGACATCCCGTACAAAACGATGGTGAGCCGCGCTTACCACGACTCCTCCTTCATCGCGGCCATCGCGCCCATCGCCATGATCTTCATCCCCTGCCGCAACGGCGTCAGCCACCGACCCGATGAGTACGCCGCCCCCGAAGACATCGCCCGCGGCACCCGCCTGCTCGCCCTCGCGCTTGCTAAACTCACATCAGAGTAACCTGCTATCTAAGGTCGAGGTGTCATCGTAATCTGCTATCCCCAAAGCCCCCGGTTTACGAAGTGTCATCCTGAGCGGAGCGCGAAGCACGCAGTCGAAGGACCTGCGGTTTGATCGCTCAGCACACAACTCCACGCTGCAAGAACACACCATCAGAGCCGTAGAACCCCACACTCGAGCCGCCATGCCCATCGCCTCCATCAACCCCGCCAACAACCGCTTCCTGCGCACCTTCGACCCACTCACCGAAGAGGAAACCCGCAGCAAAATCACCCTCGCCGCCGAGACCTTCCGCGCCTACGCCACCATCCCGCTCGAACACCGCGCTCTCTGGATGCGCAAGCTCGCCGCCATCCTCGAAACCGAAACCGACGAGCTCGCCGCCACCATCACCGTCGAGATGGGCAAGCCCATCCACGCGGCCCGTCAGGAAGTCCTGAAGTGCGCTACCGCCTGCCGCTACTACGCCGACAACGCTGCCCGCATCCTCGCGCCCGAATCCATCCCCACCGGCACACCAACAGAGGCGCGCATCAGCTACGTCCGCTACGACCCGCTCGGCGTCATCCTCGCCATCATGCCGTGGAACTTCCCCTTCTGGCAGGTCTTCCGCTTCCTCGCGCCCGCGCTCATGTCCGGCAACACCGCCCTGCTCAAGCACGCATCGAACGTCCCGCAGTGCGCCCTCACCATCGAATCGCTCGTCCGCCGCGCAGGCTTCCCACGCGGCGCCTTCCAGACGCTGCTCCTCGAAGCCCGCCATGTCGAGCACGTCCTCGCCGACCCGCGCATCACCGCCGTCACCCTCACCGGCTCCGAGCCCGCTGGCCGAGCCGTCGCCGCGCAAGCCGGCTGGCTCATCAAAAAATCCGTCCTCGAGCTCGGCGGCTCCGACCCCTTCATCGTCCTGCCCTCCGCCGACCTCGACCACGCGGTCGAAACCGCCGTCCGCGCGCGCCTCGTCAACTCCGGCCAGTCCTGCATCGCCGCCAAACGCTTCCTCGTCCACGACACCATCTACGACGCCTTCGAGTCCCGCTTCATCGCCCTCATGGAGTCCATGCGCATCGGCGACCCTATGCGCGAGGACACCGACCTCGGCCCGCTCGCCACCCTCGGCATCCTCGAAGACCTCGAAGCCCAGATCGAAGCCGCCCTCCGCGACGGTGCGCGCATTCTCGCCGGAGGCCAGCGCATGGCGGGCGCAGGCAACTACTTCGAGCCCACCGTCCTCACCAACGTCCCGCGCAACTCGCCCGTCTACCGCGAAGAGATCTTCGGCCCCGTCGCCATGCTCTTCCGCGTCCGCGACCTCTCGGAAGCCATCGCCATCGCCAACGACACGCCCTTCGGCCTTGCCGCCAGCGCCTGGACCCGCGACCCCACCGAACAGCAGCGCCTCATCGCCGAACTCCAATGCGGAGCCGTCTTCCTCAACGAGATGGTCGCCAGCGACCCGCGCCTCCCCTTCGGAGGCATCAAACACTCCGGCTACGGCCGCGAACTCTCCGCCGCCGGCATGCGCGAATTCCTCAACGCCAAGACGGTCGTCATCGCCTCGGTCGAGTCTGCCAAACCTAGCCCCCAATAATCGGGTGCCCCATCTTCGCGACGGCTTCATCGTCGCTAAGGTGGGCCATTTTCGCGGCCAGCGAAAATCCGATCCTCCAAAATTCGTCCACGCCAATAGATCGGAGACGCAAATGGATACTGAATACGAGATGGCACGTCGGCACTACGGATACGGACGATGGGATGCTCGCTATTGGTTCATTGGCCCGGAACAGGGAAAGGGACGCAACGAATCCTTTGATAACACTCTGCGAGTGAACGCGTGGAGGCAGCTTGGCGCGTCCGAACTGTGCGACTGTTATGACTTTCATTGTCTTATTGGCGAGCAAGACTGGCACAAGGACAGGCCAAATCTCCAACGAACCGGGAGGCCATTGATATTGCTCTTGAAGACATTTCTCAACGAGTCCACACATTTGGACAGCCTTCGCGTTTACCAACGTGATCATTGGGGGAGAGAAAACGGCAGCGAAACTTGTGTAATCGAGTTGTCTGGCTCCGCCGTCAGAAATTCCAAGGTGTGCATCGACCGTGAACGATTCAGGCATGAAAGAATCGAGATCATCCGAGAGAGGATGCGCACCCACAAACCTGAGTTTGTGGTCATGTACGGCAAGAAAGATCACGCTCATTGGAAAGAGATCGCTGGATGCGAGCCAATTTGCGATGACGTCGTAAGACACGGGCCTACAATGATCGCGTTCGCGCCGCATCCGAACACCCGACGCAGAAGAGATACCGATTGGGAAGAGTTAGGCAAAAAGTTACGCAAAATTGCAGGTCGCCTTTAAAAGGCTTCCACCGGAAATTAAGCGACCAGCGTAGCCGACAACCTCACCCCAAGCGCATGAACGACCTTCAGCACCGTCCCTAACTCCGGATTTCCTGTCTCGCTCAACGCCCTGTACAGCGCCTCGCGCGCAATCCCCGTGTCGCGGGCGAGCTGAGCAATCCCACCCCGCGCCCGCGCCACCGCGCCAAGCGCCTTTGCAATATAGCGCGGATCGTCACTCTCCAGCGCCTCGGTCAAATAGGCAGAGATTGTCTCATCATCCGTCAGAAACTCCGCCGCGTCATACGTCTTTGTCCGCACTCTCATCGCCTA
>NZ_DASUBE010000162.1:0-18726 GCF_035763405.1 Edaphobacter sp. | reverse complement strand
CGAGATGTCCGCCGCGCCAATCGCCACCGGAAGAAACGGCGGCAGGTCGCTCGTAATCCCGAACCGTCGCGCCGTCTCGATCACCCTGCGGATGCCATACCGGTAGGCCAGCTTCAGCGCCGGAATGTTTCTCGACTCGGCAAACGCATTCGTCAGCGTCATCGCCCCCCTGTAGTCGCCCTCATAGTTATGCGGCGTATAAGGTCCGCCCGGCGTCGGAAACGTGACCGGCCCATCCACGATGATGTCCGTCGGCTGTGCCCCAGCCTCGAATGCCGTCGTATACACATACGGCTTGAACGACGAGCCCACCTGCCGCTGGGCCTGCGTCGCGCGGTTGAACTGCGACAGCGCAAAGTCGCGCCCGCCCACCATCGCCAGCACCTCGCCGCTCGCGTTGTCCACCGCCATCAACGCAGCCTGCGCGCCCGAGTCCTGCTGCAACGAACACTTCAACGTGCCATCCGGCAGCACGTCCTCCACCTTCACATACACAACATCGCCCAGGCGCAAAAAGCTGTCACCGTCCACATTCCCGGTCCACTTCCAGTCCACCGGAGTCAGTACCGCCTGCTGCCTGCCCAACTTCACCACCACGCGCTTCGCCGCAACCTCCGTCACCAGTCCGTGGACATAATTCCCCTTGCCAATCGTCTGCGCCCAATCCGGATGCCGATACGTCGCCGGGTCCAGCCCCTCCAGCACGATGTTCTCCAGTTTGCCCTGCCACCCGCGCCGACGCTCATACGCGGCCGTGCCATCAAGCACCGCCTGGTTGGCAACCATCTGCAAATTCAGATCGAGCGTCGTATACACCCGCAGCCCAGCGCCATGCACCTCTTCGACGCCGTACTCCTTCTCAAGTTGCCGCCTCACCTCTTCCACAAAGTACGGCGCAACGCTGTTCGGCGGGGGCTCGATGTGCAACCCCAGCGGCGCAGCCTTCGCCGCATCCGCCTGCGCCCGCGTAATCTTCCCGTCTTCGAGCATCTCGCTCAGCACCAGATTCCGCCGCCTCATCGCGCGTTCAGGAAACCGCACCGGCGAGTAGTACTCCGGACCCTTCGGCAGCGCGGCCAGCAGAGCAGCTTCAGGCAACGTCAAGCTCTTCGCCGGCTTGCTGAAGTAATACTCCGAACCCGCCTCAAACCCATACGTCCCGCGCCCCAGATAGATCTGGTTCGCATACATCGTAAAGATCTGTTCTTTCGTAAACCGCCGCTCAATCTGCATGGTCAGCAGGACCTCCTGCAGTTTGCGGCTGTATGTCTTCTCCGACGAAAGAAACAGGTTCCGCGCCAGTTGCATCGTAATCGTCGAAGCGCCCTGCGCCCGCTGGTCCGAGTGCAAATCCCGATATGCCGCGCCCACCGCGCGCACCAGGTTTACGCCCCAGTTGCTCTCAAAGCTCTTGTCCTCAATCGAGATGATCGCCTCGCGCAGCACCGGCGGAAACGCCGAATAAGGCTCCACCACCCGCCGCTCCAGCGCGAACGACCCAAACACCTTGCCGTGAATGTCCTCCAGCTCCGTCGTCGTGCTCGGACGATACCGCGCCAGATCATCCATCTGCGGCAGGTCAACCGAGTACACCAGCACCAGCCCGCACAGCGCGCCAAAGACAGCCGAAAGCCCCAACAGCACAAAGAACGTAATCCGTCGCGCAATCCGACGGTTCGGATAGTCCGGCCCATTCACGAGCCTGCGAACAAGCTGCCTCCATCGCGGCTCGCCCTTGGCCTCCGGAGACTTGTCTTCGCGGGTGTAGATGCTCAGCACAACATCTTCACGATAGCATGCACGATTGCGCGGTCATTGCATGCTTTTCAGCACGTCAAACAGCAGTCGAAAGGAGCCCCTTCACGACGCCACAAAGCCACGTCATCTCGCCAGAGGCAACGCCTTTTGCCGCATCACCAAACCACGTCATCTCGACCGAAGGCGGCGCTTTTTGCCGCCGCAGTGGAGAGACCCCCGTATTTCTCTCTCGCTCACAAAAGCTTCACGTGTCGCCACCCGTACACGCAGACAGCACCCAACCATATCCATCGGGGAAAAGTCCCTACGAATTCTTGCCCTTCAGAATATCCAACGCCTTATTGAGCTGGTCATCCACCGAGACACCCGGCTTCGTCGCATTGTCCGAATCGTCCGGACTCGACGCCACCAGCACCTCAGGTGTCACCGCGTCATCCTGTAGCTTCTTCCCCGAAGGCGTCTCATACTTCGCCACCGTTAGAATCAGCGCCGCGCCATCCGGCATCTCGAATGTCTTCTGCTGCGCACCTTCGCCGAAGGTCCGCTCGCCCACCAGCTCCGCGCGATTGTTGTCCAACAGAGCGCCGGCCACCAACTCACCCGGCCCCGACGTGCCGCGATTCACCAGCACCACCATCGGCGCCGTGGCATTGATCGCCTTCGACGAGTCAGCGGTAAAGGTCTGCTTCGACACCGTCTGTCCTTCCAGCATCGCAATCGTGCCCGACTTCAGGAAGAAGTTCGCCAGTCGCGTCGCGTCCGGCATATCGCCCGCAGCCACATCGCGCAGGTCCAACAGGATCTTTTTGTTCCCCGCCCGCTGCATTCCCTTCAGCTTCGCTTCCACCTGCTGCACGTGATCGTGGTCCAGAATCACCGGTTTGATATAGAGGATCGACGAATTCTCATACATCGTCTCCGAGACCGCTGGCTCCTCCACCATCGTGCGCGTCATCGAAATCTTGTCCGGCACCGCGCTCTGCGGCCGCACCACGGCAACAGTCAACTGGCTCCCCGCATCGCCCTCAAGCATGAGCCGAAGCATCGCCAGCGAAATATTCCGCGTGTCCTTCCCATCAATCGCTTCCAGAATGTCGCCGTCGTTCAGGTTCGCCTTGTCCGCCGGGCTTCCCGGCACCACCGACACCACCGTCGCATAGCCATACCGCTTGGAAACATGGATCCCTACCTGCGCCCTGCCGCCCTTGTCGGCCTTGAACGTCTTATAGTCCGCCGGCGACAGATAGCTCGAGTCCGCATCCAGCGACTCCAGCAGCCCGCGCAACGCGCCATTCGTTACTGCCGTCATGTCCGGCTCGGTCACGTAGTCAGTCTGGATATGCCGCAGCACTTCGCTGTACACATTGATCTGCCGATACGCCCCGTCCTGCGCCTCAGTCGCCGCATTCACTCCAGGCGAGTTCACACCCAGAAACACTGTCAGCACCAGCACCACCGACACGGCAAGCAGCAGAATCTTTGAAAATTTAGGCATCGTTCAGACCAGTCTCCACGGGTATCCTGCAACAGCAGTTAGACGTACCCCGCTAGTCAAATGATACTCTCGTACCAGAATTGCGCCACCCCGCGCCGGATACCACTTTGGTGGCGGTGAGTGGAATCGAACCACTGACCTACGGGTTATGAGTCCGTCGCTCTAACCATCTGAGCTACACCGCCGATGTGTGTATTTCCAGTGCCTGCAAGGAAGGCAGTCATCAGCAAAGGACGACCGTTACGGCACCCACAACCTCAATCATACTCGATTCCACGCAGAGCGAAAAGCCTCCCGCACGAAGCTGTATAGGAGGCTCGAAGATGGTGCGTGGAGCAATGACGATGGGTCATTCTGGGCGCAGCCAGGAACCCCCGCATTTTGCCCATAGCCGCACTGGCCTTCGCCTGGAAAACTCATTACAACTCCTGAAAGACCCTCAAAAAGCAAATGCCTGATCTAAACCCCACCGTCCTCGGCGTCATCCCCGCCCGCCTCGCCTCCACGCGCCTCCCGCGCAAGGTCCTCCGCGAGATCGCCGGCCGACCCATGCTCGCCTGGGTCTACGAAGCCGCAAAAAAATGTCCGCAGCTTAATCAAGTCCTCATCGCCACCGACTCCGAAGAGGTCGCCGCACTCTGCCGCCAGAATCGCTGGCCCTGCCAGCTCACCTCGCCCGACCTTCCCAGCGGCACGGACCGCCTCCACGCCGTCGCCCAACTCATCCACGCCGACATCTACGTCAACATCCAGGGCGACGAACCCCTCCTCCGCCCCGAACATCTCACCTCACTCCTCAAGCCCTTCAGCGACCGCCACATCGAAGTCACCACGCTCAAGGTCGCCTGCACGCCCGAAAACATCGCCAACCCGAACGCCGTCAAAGTCGTCACCACATCCGAAGGCCGCGCGCTCTACTTCTCCCGCGCCACCATCCCCTACGACCGCGACGCACGTCCCGAAGAAACACCCAGGTACTGGAAGCACCTCGGCCTCTACGCCTACCGCAAGTCCGCGCTCGAACGCTTCCCCACCCTGCCGCACCGCACGCTCGAACACGCCGAGCGCCTCGAACAACTGCGCTTCCTCGAAAACGGCATCCACATCCATGTCGAACCCACCCCACACGACACCATCGGCGTCGATACGGAATCCGACCTCCACCGCGTTGAGCAGCTACTCCGCGCCTGACCTTCGCCAGCTTTACCCCTGAAAAATTTATTTCGCCCATAGAAAATTTCCTTGGCAAGGCTCCGCCCCCTCGCGTATAAACACGGGGAGCAAAAGGAGCGGGTGAATCATGCAGGGTATCGACCGTAGAAAGTTCGTCAAATTCAGCGGAGCAGGATTGCTCGGATTCTCCGCCTCGCCGCGCTGGAAGTATCTCTTCAGCAGCCCTGGCCTCGGCGAGCGCACCGCGCCCCAGAACCCTGTCATCCTCCGTTCCGCAAAGCTCGAAGTCACGCTCGACCGCAAAGACGCGCTGCCCTGGCGCTATCGCATCCTCGAAAGCGGACTCAACGTGCGCGGCGAAGACCTCGGCGGCGGCCTCACGGCCATCGTCTGCGCACTCCAGCCCTGGGAGTTCCGCCCCATCAACGTCACCATCGAATCCGCGAAAGCCACCACGACCCAGGCCGATTTTGCGTGCCACGCATCATGGGACGGAAAACCCGCCGTCACCTTCACCCTGCGCTACGCCGTCGAAGGAGCCACCGTCTTCCTCACCATGGAAGACATCACCGAGCACGAAGGCTACCAGCTCATCCAGGCCGAGCTTCCCCGCCTCGCCACCGTCGGTGCGGACGAAGAAGGCGCATGGCTCGCCCACGGGGAAGACGGCGGCAGCGTCGCCATCCTCAGCCAGGCCAAAGCAGGCCATCTCGCCCCCAACCGCTTCTGGGGAGACGCTCTCGCCACGCTCCCCATCGTCATGGTCGGCACCAGCCGCGCCGCCTGCATCCTCGAAACCAGCGCCTACATGGACGGCACCGGCCTCGCCGTCTGGGAGAACCAGAGTCGCCGCGGCGCAACGCTCGGCACCATCCAGACCCACCGCGTCAACGGCAGCCTCTCCTACGACATGAACGAAGGCCCCGGCACGCCGCGCATCTCCGGCAACCGCAACACGCCCAACCTGCTCATCGAACAGAAGTCCGCCTGCCGTCTCGACTTCATCACCAGCCCCGAGAGCAGCCGCGCCGTCAACTGGCTCGACGCCGCCAAGCTCGTCCGCCAGCGGATGCCCGCCATCCCCAGCAGCTACTACCACGACAAGTTCATGCACAACACCCTCTGCGACCTTCCCCGGCCGCACCTGCCCGTCTGCACCTTCGAGCAGCTCGAGGACCGCGTCAGCCAGCTCGCCGCCATGATCGACAACGCCCCGCAGGTCGTCCACATGTGGGGCTGGCAGTTCCGCGGCAAGGACACCGGCTATCCCTCCGTCGCCCAGGTCGACGCCCGTCTCGGCACCTACGACGACCTCATCCGGCTCAAGCAGAACTGCGAAAAGTACAACGCCCTCGTCACCTTCTCCGACAACTACGACGACGCCTACAAGAGCAGTCCCGCCTGGAGCGACAGCATCATCGCCCGCCGCCCCGACGGCCAGCTCTGGTTCAGCCGCAACTGGACAGGCGAGTCCTCCTACGTCCTCGGCATGGCCAAGTACATGGAGGGCCCCGGCGCCGACCGCGTCCACTTCACCTGCAACCACTACAAGCTCAAGGACACCACCCACGTCGATGTCCTCACCTACTTCTCCATTCGTAACGACTGGGCCCCCGAGCATCCCGCCAGCGGCATCAAAAATCTCCACGCCCGCTACAAGGTGCTCGATCTCTTCAAGCAGCACGGCGTCGATGTCACCTCCGAGTTCATCCGCTACGCCTTCATCGGCAAGGTCAGCTTCTTCCAGAACGGCATGTCCGGAGGCCCATGCCCCTTCGGCGGAGAACCCATCCCGCTCCAGTCCGCCATCTACCGCAAGAGCGCCATCTGGGGACAGCAGGGCCGCCCGCTCGACGCCATCGACCGCGTCCTCACCATGCTCTTCTACAACGGCTACAGCTACGTGCAGGGCTCCGAAGACCCGCCGTTCAACGCACCCATCCCCCAGTTGGCCGAGGTCTTCTACCTCTCGCACGTCCCCTGGTTCAAGCTCCACCAGCTCCACATCGAGAGCTTCCACCGCGAAGGCGACCGCGCCACCCTCGAACTCGAAGGCGGCTCCGTCGTCGAAGTCAACCACAAGACGCGCGAATACTCCGTGCATCTCGAAGGCGTCGAAGTCGCACGAGACGGCAACACCTTCTGCCCGCTCGACGACGAGCGTATCGCCCTCTACTCGCTCCGCGGAGGCCCACTCCGCGCCAAACTCCCCGCAGGCTGGGACGGCGCGAAGGTCGCCGCCATCTCCCTCGCTGTCTACGAACCCGACCGCCACGAGCTACCCGTCAAAGTCGCAGACGGCTACGCCACCGTAGAAGTCCCCGGCCGCCGCCCCGTCATCCTCTACCGCGACGGCGCAAAAGCAAAACAACGCCTGCTCAGCGCAGCTTTCGTCTGATCAAAGCAGACCAGCCCTTTTGCATTTCCATTCCGCACCCTGAGCGAAGTCGAAGGGGAAGGAATCTGCTTCTTTCCCAACCAGCACCAACGCCCGGGTGCCCCACCTTCGCGACGGCCTCATCCCCGCTAAGGTGGGTCTTCACCACCACTCTTCAGATACCCATCCACGTGCATGAAGGCGCGCCAGGATGGAGCACCCGACGCCTTCTTTTCGCAAAAAGATGGCTCAACCGTACAAAGTGCGAAGGCTCTGCGCGTAGGCGTAGACGCCCCATGGAGTGTCGCTGATGACAAAGCCAATCGCGCCCCGCACACTGAGGACAGCCAGGCCTCCGACCCCTGAATCGAGGCAGAATTTAACATGGCTCGCGCAGTTGGCGGCGGGAACACTGTACAACATGGTCTTCTGCGCCAGCGTTACCGCCTTTTTGACGGCGGTCTCATCGAGTTTCGACAAGCGAACGATGTGAGGCGTGCCGTACTCGGCAAGGTCCTGAGCGTAGTTCTGATCAACGCCTGTACCGGCGAGTTTGGCAAGTTGGGTGGCTGGAAAGCGGCTGAGGTACATGGGCCCGGGCGGGTTGCCCCCATCGACTTTGAGCGAGAGGTGTCCGGGGAACCCTGTCCATAGATAGACTTCGACCATGGCTTACCTCCGGTCTTACGGATTGTTAGCCCGAGATAATAGCGCAGACAGGTCACTGCGTGCAGGGCGCTCTTTATCTTGCTGGACAAATCTGCCAAACTAGAGGGATGAGCGCAACAGCAACAGCTACCAAGGTATTTGCGGACAGGATTGGCCGCATTGAAGTTTCAGCCACGATGGCCATCACGGCGGCGGCGTTGAAGCTGAAGTCCGAGGGCGTGGATCTCGCGGACTTTGGCGCAGGCGAGCCGCACTTTGCCACGCCTCGTCATATTAAGGACGCAGCGATTGAGGCCATCGAGAAGAACTTCACGCGCTACACGAACGTCGCCGGCATCCCCGAGGTGCGCAAGGCGGTTGTGGACCGCCATGCGTGCGACTTCGGATCGAACTACACGCCGGACGAGTGCGTGTTTACGACCGGCGGCAAACTGGCGCTGTTCAACGCAATTCAGGTGCTCGTGGACCACGGCGACGAGGTAATTCTGCCGGTGCCGTACTGGGTCTCGTTCAAGGACATCATTCAGTACGCGGGCGGCAAAGTGGTCTACGTCGAGAGCGACGAGCGCGAGAACTTCCGCGTGACCGCGAAGATGATTGAGGCCGCGATTACGCCGCGGACGAAGGCAATCATTTTGAACTCGCCCTCGAACCCTTCGGGCGCGGTGGTTGCGCCGGAGGACCTGGAAGCAATCGTTCGGCTGGCACATAAGAACGGCATCTACGTGCTGCTCGATGAGTGCTACGTCTACCTGAACTTTACGGGGAACCCGGTCAGCGGCGGCTCGTTCACGGACTGCAAAGAGCATGTAGTGGTGCTGGGGTCGTTGTCCAAGACCTACGCAATGACCGGCTGGCGCGCAGGCTATGCGCTCGGGCCGAAGCCGATTATCGCGGCGATGAGCAAGTTGCAGTCGCAGAGCACCTCGAACACGGCGAGCATGGTGCAGCGGGCGTCGATTGCGGCGATGAGCGGGTCGCAGGAGTGCGTGGCCGAGTTCCGCGCCGACTACATCAAGCTCCGCGACCAGGTGCTGGCCGGGTTCAAGACGATTCCGGGCCTGACATGCACGGTGCCGGAGGGCGCGTTTTATGTGTATCCGAACGTAAGCGCGTTTATCGGCAAGGGCGGTGTGAAGTCAGCCTCGGACCTGGCAGCAAAGCTGCTGAGCGAGGCGCATGTCGTCGTGGTGCCGGGCGAGGCGTTTGGCACCACGGAGCACATCCGGCTCTCGTATGCGGTCTCGAGCAATGTCGTTGATGAAGGCGTCAAGCGGATGCGGGAATACTTTGCGAAGCTGGGCTAGAGGTTGATTCTAGGGACAGGCCGCAGACCGGGTCACTCCGGCGCGGTCTTTTCCTTTGTATGGAGTCGTATGGCGATCGAAGGCGGTAAGCCGGGGCCGCGGTTTGCTCCAGTGATTCTTGCAGGCGGAAGTGGGACGCGGTTCTGGCCGAGAAGCCGGAAGGCGCGCGCCAAGCAGGTGCTGGCGCTCGATGGCGACCGCACGATGATTCAGCAGACGCTCGACAGGCTGCTGCCGGTGGCGAAGGCCGACGACGTCTGGGTGATTACAAATGACCTGCTGGTTGATCTAATTGCCGAACAACTGCCTGCGGTTCCGCGCGCTCAGATCTTGAGTGAGCCTGCGGCCAGGAACACGGCTCCCGCCTGTGCCCTGGCGGCGTTTCTGCTGGAGAAGTCCGCGCCCGAGACGGTGATCGGAATCTTTCCTTCGGACCATGTGGTCAAGAATACGGCGCGGTTTGCGGAGGTGATTCGCGCGGGGATCACCGTGGCTGCGAGCGGCGACAAAGTAGTCGTGCTGGGTGTTCCGCCGACGCGCGCCGAAACGGGCTACGGCTATATCGAACTCGGTGCGGTTGTAGCCGGCGATGGTGGGATTGCCGCGCGGCGTGTGAGGCGGTTTACCGAGAAGCCTGACAAGAAACGCGCCGAAGAGTTCGTGGCCTCGGGCAACTATGCGTGGAACGGCGGGATCTTTCTGTGGAGTGCGCGGACGCTGGCCGGGGCGATTCGTGAGTTTTGTCCTGCGATGGCTCCGGTGCTGGAGCGAATTGCCGCCGCATACGCGACGCCTGATTTTGCGCGCGTGTTCGCCGAGGAGTACCCAAAGTGCGAGTCGATCAGCATTGACTATGCGGTGCTGGAGCGGCGCTCCGCCAAAGGCGAGTTGGCTGCGGAGATTTATTGCCTGCCGGGAGATTTTGGCTGGAACGACCTGGGCTGCTGGGACGCGCTGCACGAGTACGAGGCCGATTGCGGCTGCGAAGACCCGGCGGTGGCGAATGTCTTTGAGGGCGCCGATGCTTCACACGTGGTGATTGATTCCTGCGGGAACTACGTGTATGCGCCGGGACAGGCAGTGGCGCTGGTCGGCGTCAAAAATCTTGTGGTGGTGCAGACAAAGGACGCTCTGCTGATTACGACGCGGGAACGGTCGCAGGACGTAGGCAAGGTAGTCGCCGAGTTGAAGAAGGCCGGGCGTGAAGATTTAATTTAGAGGCTGATGCGGAGCATGGCAGAGACGAAGACGGTCGTAAAGTTCGGGACGGACGGATGGCGCGGGATTATCGCGGATGACTTTACCTACGCGAACGTGCGCGTCGCCGCGTCGGCGATTGCCAACTATGTGCTAAAGCACGAGGACGCATCTGCGGGCATCTGCATTGCCTATGACACGCGGTTTGGCTCGCGGTCGTTTGCGAAAGTGGTTGCCGAGGTCGTGGCGGGCGCGGGGATTCCGGTCGCGCTGGCTCGGGAGATTACCCCTACTCCTGCGCTCTCCTATGCGGTGCGCGAGCGCAAGGCCGCGGGCGGCGTGATGATTACGTCAAGCCACAATCCGGCGGAGTGGAACGGCGTGAAGTACAAGGCGAGCTACGGCGGTTCGGGCAAGCCCTCCATCATGACGGCGATTGAAAGCTATCTCGGCAAGCCTTTGCCGAAGAGCGCCAGGCCTGCCGCGATTGCTGAAGTGGACTTCAACACCGGCTACATCGCAGCGATCGAGAAATTCGTCGATCTCGACGCGATTCGCGCTTCAGGCTACAGGTTTTTGATTGACGACATGTACGGTGCTGGTCGTGGAGTGATTGCAGGCATCTTTGCGCGCGCGGGCATTCCGTTTGTCGAGATTCGCAGCGAGATCAACCCGGCGTTTCCCGGAATCAATCCCGAGCCGATCCTGCCGCACATCAAGGCAGCGCAGGAGGCTGTCGTTGCCAATAAGTGCGATGCGGGCTTGATTACCGATGGCGACGCCGACCGCATCGGCGCAGTGGATGAGCATGGCAACGTAGTGGACGCGCACAAGATTCTGAGCCTGCTGATGTGGTGGCTGCTCGAACGGAAGAAGTGGCCGGGCGACGTGACCCGCGCCTTCAACACAACGAAGATGGTGGACCGCATTGCGGCGAAATACGGGCGCAAGCTGCATGAACACGGCATCGGCTTCAAGTATGTCGTCGAGCTGATGCTGGCACAGGAGATTCTGATTGGCGGCGAGGAGTCGGGCGGCATCGGCATCAGCCGCCACCTGCCGGAGCGCGATGGAATGCTAAACGCGCTGCTGATTGCCAACGTGATGGCTGATGAGAAGAAAACGCTGGGTCAACTGGTGGCCGCGCTGCAACAGGAGTTCGGCGAGCATCAGTACGGACGCATCGACATGCACATCAACGACGATCTGAAGCAAGCGGCGATTGCACGCGCGAAAGCCGGCCCAAAAGAGATCGCCGGCATGCGGGTACTGCGGATGGAGACGATGGACGGGATCAAGTTCTTCCTCGACAATCCCGATTGCGCCGGCAAAAAGAACGCTGCGGAGACATGGCTGCTCCTCCGGGCATCGGGAACGGAGCCGCTGCTGCGGGTGTATTCCGAGAGCTGTTCGACGGAGTCGGTGGCGCGTGTGCTCGCGGCCGCCGAGAGATTTGTATTGCAAGGGAGTGCTGTTTGACGGAACTGGTTGCGGTTGAGACGAAGGGCATCTTGTTCGATATGGATGGAGTGCTGATCAGCTCCATCGGTTCGGTGGTGCGGTGCTGGAAGCGGTGGGCAAAGATATACGGCATTCCCGACGCAGAAAATTACGAAGTGCCGCACGGAATGCGTGCGATTGAGATTGTGAAGTCGCTCAGGCCCGACATCGATCCGGTCGAGGGTCTCCGCGTGATTGAAGACATGGAGATCGAAGACACGGCAGACCTGAAAGTTCTGCCGGGAGTGAAGGCGTTGCTCGAAAGCCTGCCGCCGGAGCGATGGGCGATTGTCACCTCAGCAACAAAGCGGCTGATGCTGGGACGGCTCGCCGTGGCGGGGCTGCCTGTGCCTTCGCGGATTATCAGCGGAGATATGGTGGAGCGGGGCAAGCCTGACCCGGAGCCTTACCGGCGTGGTGCGGCCTTGCTGGGCGCAAGGCCCGAGGAGTGCATTGTGATCGAGGATGCTCCGTCAGGCGTTGGCGCGGGCATCGCCGCGGGATGCCGCGTGCTCGGTGTGCTGGGGACGCATTCAAGGGAAGAGTTGCACGCGGCAGATTGGGTCGCGGATTCGCTCGAAGGTTTGGCGGTGAAGGCGAATGGTGATGGCCTGGAGTTGCGGTTCGCTGCTTTGGGGTGATCTGGGTTTGTGCCTTCCCATCCATAGGCAACGAAGCCGCTCATGGATGGCGCACACCAAACACTTCTCTGAACCTCATTGCCTGTCCGTCGCCAGATACAACACCACCCCGCTCAACAGCACAAGCGCAGCACCCCCTGCAACCGAAAGCCCAATCCCCCAGCCCGACACCGCCGATGCAAACGACTGCAGCGCATCGACGTAAGATCCTGACGGCGCAAAACCCTCAAACCATGCAAGCCAGCCAAACCCTTGCGTCGCCTGAAACACGGCGAACCCCACCCCAAGCAACATCGTGACTGCCAACGCAAAAATCTGCGCCCCCACAATCGGCTTGTTGATGCGCTCGACAGCCGCGTTCTGGCGCCGCAGTTGCGCCCGCCACCACAGCACACCGGCTGCCTGAAACGGTCGCCGGGGCAACGCCGCTTCCTGCACCGCACGAAACGTCCGCGTCACCAGCACAAAATCGCTGCATCCACGGCAGCCAGCCACATGCGCGCGCAACTCGGCACTCGACGCATCCGGCCAGTGCCCCAGCCGCAGCAGCTCCGCAATCTCTTTCTCCCGCGCACACTGGTGAAACGTCATGGCGCACTCCGCTCCGCTACCGGCTGTTCGCGCAGCAGGCCGGCCATCTTCCGCCGCGCGCGAAACAACAGCAACCGGATACTCGCGCTGCCAAGCCCGGTCATCTCGGCGATCTCGCGGTGCGAATATCCTTCCGCATGTGCCAGCCAAAGTATTTGCCGGTCGCGCGGACGCATCTGGATCAGCGCCGGTCCCAGCATCGCCTGCGCATCCATCCGGGCCTGCCCATCGCTCGACGAGAAAAGCTCCTCCGGAAGCTCATCGATCGAGGTCGTCCCGGGCCGCCGCCAATGGTCCCGCAGCAGATTCGTCGCAATCCGAAACAGGTACTTCCGATGTGCCACCTCGCCCGACTCCGGCAGCGTCACCGAAAGCAGGCGCACATAGCTCTCCTGCATCAGGTCATCCGCCAGCGCCGCATCGCCCGAGACCCGCGCCAGATAAGCCCACAGCGAGCGCGATGATCGCTCATAAAATTGGGCGAACGCATCACTGTCCATCGGCGCTTCAGCTACCCGCGCCAGATCGACTGCCCCAACGCTCGGGATTGCGGAGTCCCACGGCATCATGCGGATTCTCCCTTGAACGGCCTCGGCTGCGTCTCACTCATTGTCTCCCTTCCTGGTCGAAGGGCAAAGCCCGCGTTTCAATCGCCTTCTCCGGCATCAACCCCAGCCGCCCGGCCAGCACCCACGTCACTGCCGCCGAAAGAATAAAACCAATCCCCGGCATCAGAATCGCCGTCCCCAGCACCAGCAGCGGAATCTCCAGATCCGCCTCCGCGTGGCGCAGGAAGAGGAACCCAATCCCCAGCAGAGTCAGCACAATTCCAATCTGTAGCGGAGTCAAAATTCTCGCCACTCCGCCCGGCATCTTCTGCGTCTGCTCAAACTCCACCGGAATCGGCGCAGCCTCCAGAAACCGCTTGCCCGCATCCGTATTCATATACGTCAGCAGCTCCTGGTTCGATCCGAACCGGTCAATCAGCTTGTTGTGAACATCCGTCTGCAGCTTGAAGATCCGCGTCCAGCGCCGGTTCTCCAGAAACAGATGAATCAACCAGATCAAGGCACACAGAATGGATAGAAAGACAATAAAGGGGCCAAGTTCGTGCAGAAACATCTGCGCCGGGATACTGTCAGAATTCCTCGCAAACTCAGGCCAAACCGCCCGCTCCAGTGCCTGGTCAGGCCCGCCTCTCCACCGTGTCCGCGTGAACAGGTAGAAATCCGGATTGCGCACAATCTCCGGATGTCCCGCAAGAAACTGCGCAAGCTGCGGATTGTTGCGGCTCACATACTCCTGATTCGCCAGCAGAGAAGGGTCGCGCGCCACGACCGTCGTCAGCGTCGGGCTCATCCTCAGCAGCCGAATCAGCTCCTTCTGCGTCTCCCCAAAGTCCTGATCATTCGCCGCCGGAGCCGTCGTGGCCCCCGTCCTCGGCTTCGGTTGAGCCACTGCCAAACCAGCCAACAATCCAGCAGAAAGTACTGCTGTCAAAAACATCCCTAAAACACCATGGCGTCGATTGCGCATGTTCTCCCCTTACCCAAAGCAGCCTGAAGCCGTTCTGCACAATCAACGAATGACCGCAGCCCTCGGTTAACGAGCCCTCAAAACGAGGCCATTCCACCCCTTGTTGTCATTCCACCCTTTGTTGCCATTCCACCCCTTGTTGTCATTCCACTCTTTGTTGTCATTCCATTTTTGTTGTCATTCCCGAAGGGAATCTGCGTTTCGCAAGTGCCCCATTCATGCGCAGCCTCATGCACATGGACGGAAATCGACAACCGCTTTCGTATTGTCATTCTGAGCGCAGCAGTCTGCCCTGAGCGAAGTCGAATGGGAAGAATCCCCGTATTTTGCCTGCCGCGGCACGGAATCCTGCCGAACGCCATCCATGCGCAGCCTCACGCACATGGGCGGGAATCGACAACCGCTTTCGTATTGTCATTCTGAGCGCAGCGAAGAATCCCCGCATTTTGCTTGCCGCGGCACGGAATCCTGCCGAACGCCCATCCATGCGCAGCCTCATGCACATGGACGGAAATCGACCCACTCCGCCAGCCAGCTTCCCTAGCTGCACCATCCACCCTGGAGCCCCCCTCAAGGCAGCGTCTTCGTCGCCGCCAGCGCCTTGTACTTCTCCTGCACCCACTCATCGATCTCGGGCTTCACCCCCGCCGCCTCCGGCCGCCCGCGCTCCACCGCCCAGTGATCTATCGATGTCAGCCCCACATCCGACACATACGTATCCGTCGAACCATAAGCCTGGTCCTCCAGCGCCTCGTCCAGCGAGATGAACGTATAGCCCCGCTTCCTCAACAGCGCAATCAACTCCGGCAGATGTTCCGCCTCCAGCCACGTATCATGCGCCAGCAACACCTCCGCCGGCTCATGCCCAAACAGCGCCCGCGACTTCTTCTCGTAGTAATCGAACATCGCCGCGCTGTGATCGAGCCAGCTCGCCACCACCCGCTGCTCCAGAGCCGTGTCCTTCCTGCTGCGCGCGTCACCGTACACCTGCGCAAAGTACCAGTCCCACGCATCCAGCGTCACCGGAGCAATCCTGTACCCGCGCTGCGCCAGAAACTCCTCCGCCTTGCGCATCGTCATCAGGTCCGGTCCCATATCCAGATACGGATAGCGAAAGTACTTCAGCGTCTTATGGTGCTCATCGAGCAGCATCCGCGTCACCGTCTCACCGCGCTCGACATCCAGCTCCCACTCCGCCAGCGGCATATGGTTCAACGAAGCATGGCTGAAGCTATGGTTCCCCAGGTCGAACCCAGCCGCGGGCCACAGATCCAGCGCATGAATCCGCTCATCCACCTCGCCGAAGTGATACAGCCTCTGCTCATTCACAAACCCAATCGCCGGAATCTTCGCCGCGCTCAGGTCCCCCACCAACTCCGTATTCATCGCCACAATATCCGCCGCATTCATCGTGGCCGAATTCGTCCCCGGCAGATCGTCAAACGTAATCGCCACCCGACGCGCTGCCTGCTGCCCAACCGCCGCACCACACATCCAGACACCCATCGCGCACACAACCGCCGCACGAAGCCCGCTCATTCGCCTCATCCCATTCACTCCTCAAAGGACCCCCAGCAGCATACAGCCCTCTCGCCCACCGCGAAAACGCCCATGACCCGTCTCACGCGCCAACCAATCTAGCTTTCCGTTTGTCATTCTGAGCGCAGCAGTCTGCCCTGAGCGAAGTCGAATGGGAAGAATCCCCGCATTTTGTTCTTCGCTCCCTTAACCCGCAAGCCGCCTGCGCACCCGATCCAGTTCCACCAGCACCCACACCACCAACACCACCGCAACCACCACAAACCAATCCCCCGCCACCAGAAAAAACGTCCGATGATGCGCCGCCGACACCTCTGCCATCAGCGTCGCAAACGGAGCCGCATCGCTCCGCGTCTCCGCAACGATGCGTCCTCTGCTGTCGCTCACCGTCAGGTAGCCGAACTTCGCCGCCCGCGCAATGCTGAAGCCGCTCTCCACCCCGCGCATCACCGCGATATGCCCATGCCACGTCCGGTCCATGTCAAAGTCCCACGCCGGAACCAGCATCAACCCCACGCCCGCCAGCCCGTCCTTACGCGAGAGCCCCGTGAAGTCCATGTCCTTGCAAATCCCAATACCCCATCGCGCGGCATTCTTCTTCAGCACCGTCAACGTCGTCCCCGGCGTCAGGTACGACTCAAACGGCGGCAGCATATGGTGCTTGTCATACGTCCTCACCGCAGACTTCGGCTCATACACCCGCGCCTCGTTGTACTTCGCGCTCGCCGTGTCGCGCTCCACGCCCGCAACGATCGTCGCACCGGTCCGGTCGGCCAGCGGCTGAAAGATCGCGTCAATCTTCCCCGCGTCAACCTCCGGCATCACGCCCAGCTTCTCCGGTATGACAACAACCTGCGCCCCATCGGCCACAAGCCTCTCCGCCACCGCCGCATAGTCGTTGAGCAGCCGCTCCGTATCCTCCACTCGTCCCGTGGGACGCGCGTTGCCCGGAGCGTCCGAAGCAATCAACCCCACCCGCACCATCTCCCCCGCGGGCCGCGCCAGCCGCACCGCGCCAAAGAGCAGCACCGCCGCAATCAGGCCCAGCACCCCGCCAACAATCCACGCAGCCTGCCGCATCGCGCTCGTCCGCAACGCAAACCCCGCAGCCAGCGCCGACGGAAACAGCAGCAGCACAAAGCTCATCCCCCACGGACCTGTGATCGAAGCAAGCTGCAGAAACGGCAGAAAGTGCAGTTGCGTATAAGCCAGGCTCCCCGCCGTCCCATGCGGCAACGCGATGTTCCGCACGTACTCAAAACCGACCATCAACGCCGGCAGCGACACCACCCCAGCCCATGCCCTGCCGCGCAGCACCAACGCGCGAAACAGCAGCACGCCCGCCATAAACACCACCGAGGCCGTCCCATAAAGCCCAAACCACAACAGCACCGGCAGCCCCATCGCCCTGAAGTAGTGCCACATGCTGAAGCTGCCCAGCAACATCCCCAGAAACGACACCACAGCCGCCGCCCGCCACCCGCTGCGCACCGCAATCACCATCACCGGCAGCGGCGCGAACCACATCAGCGGCCACCACGGGTCCAGCCCATCGCCAAACCACACCATCGCCGCCATCAGAACAACCGCCGCAACCGCAAACACCACTAACCGAAACGACGAACCTCGGTGCCCCATCTTCGGCGCGGCATCATCGCGCCGAAGGTGGGACTTCAGGTGGGGCCATCGCCCGGAGCTAACTGCGTATGCCATCGACATATCTCCTCAAAGCCCGCTGATAAAACGCGCGAAACTCCTCAGCCGAAAAGCTCATGCGTCCGCCGAGATACAGCAGAATCAACCCCTGAATGAGCGCCCCCACCTCAAACGTGATCTCCCACGCATCTCCAGGCCGAAAGTACCCGCTCTCCATGCCCTCGCAGATCACCGCCGCCGCCGGGTTCGCCGTCGGCGAAAGCCCTGCCCTGAAGTCCTCCGGATACCGCCGCGCCCCCGGCCTCGGCTTCAGAAACATCAGCTCAAACAGGCGAGGATGCTCCAGAGCATGATCCAGATACACATCCCCCAACTGCCCCAGCCGCTCGTCGACGCCGCCCGAAACCGTCGCGCCATTCAGCCGCGCCGCCAGCTCCTCGAATCCCTCATCCGCCAGCGCATTCAGCAACCCTTCGCGGTCCTTGTAGTGCCGATAGAGAGCCATCGGCGTAATCCCCACCGCCTTGGCGACCCGCCGCATCGTCACCGCATCCGCCCCCTCCGCATCCAGCAACCGGCGGGCAGCTCGGGCAATCTTCAGAGCGGTGGCACTCTCAGTCATGTATACAGCGTATACCATCGATCACAAAAAGTCTACACCGTATACCAAATTCTCTTTCCTCACGTCATCCCATCTTTTTGTTGTTATTCCCGAACCGAATCTGCGCCCATTCCGCCCCCATTTGTTTGTCACTCCCGAAGGGAATCTGCGTCCCGCACAGACACCCTCGACAGCCTCACCGCTCCTCAACCTCATCCCCGCAGCAGGTGTCCCCCATCCGCGTCCAGGCCTCTGCCGAATCGATCGCCGGGCCACACCCTCCTGCCGACGCCCACACCTGCTCATCCAACTTCGTCGTGTCACACGATTCCGTCTCGACCTTCTCACCCTGCCCCAAATCCACACT
Organism: Edaphobacter sp.; assembly: GCF_035763405.1. Lineage (NCBI taxonomy): Bacteria > Pseudomonadati > Acidobacteriota > Terriglobia > Terriglobales > Acidobacteriaceae > Edaphobacter > Edaphobacter sp. Next base: position 319 of record NZ_DASUBE010000162.1, on the reverse strand, counting down.
CGGCTCCGGCATCATCCATTCCCCCTCTTCCTTATGATCTCGCACTCGACGTCCGGAAACCACTCCCTCACCCTTGACAAAAACCCCCACAAAGCAGCCCTCCTCTTGTTTGTCCTTCCCGAAGAGGCCTGCGTTTCGAAGGAGGGTAGTCCGAACCTAAGTCCAATGTTCAAAGGACTTTGAGTACTTAATAGGGGGAGGGGGGGTACCACCTAAACCCGGCTCGGAACCTTCGCCTTCAGCCGCTCCACCACCAGCGGAGGCACCAGCGCCGATACATCCCCGCCCAACTGAAACACCCCCTTCACCAGCCGCGAGC
>NZ_DASUBE010000161.1:0-17760 GCF_035763405.1 Edaphobacter sp. | reverse complement strand
GCAGTCTTCAGCATGTGCTCAGTCATCAGCGGCAGCACCCGCTGCGCCCACGTCGCCGAGTTCACCTGCATCGTGTACTCCGAAGGGCCGCCCGTGTAGCAGTGGGGCTCGCCCGGCCCGTACTGGAACGTAGCATCCGAGTGAGGGTTCCGCGTCGACTCCAGTGTCTTCTCGAGCAGATGCACAGCATTGTTCAGAAAGTACGTATCCCCGTCCCCGACCGCGAGATGCAGCTTGCCTTCGAGCTTCGGTCCCAGCGTCGGCCAGTCGCGCTCAAGGATTGCATCGAGATCATAGTGCTCGCGCCAGTACGCAGCTACCTTCTTGTCGATCGCGCCCGTCAGCGGGTCCACAATCTCCGCCGGGTAGCCGTCCGGCCCGGCAGGCGAAAAGACCGCCTGCCAGATGTCCCACTGCTCGGTCGAGCGCCCATGCGTGCCCAGCACATACTCGAACCGATACTCCGGCCCCGTGTTGGCAATGATGCTGCCATCCGGCTTCCGGTCAGCCGCAATCGGAATCTTCGCAAACGGTCCCTGCCGGTAGAAAGCATTGGTGTCGTCGTAGATATTGACATTCTGATACGCATGAAAATCCACCGGGTCCGGGCACGCCGTGTACGTTCCGTTGTACATGTCCGGATAGAAGATCTGCGTCGCCAGCGACTCCCACCCGCCCGTCGAGCCGCCGTAGGTCGCGCGCGCCCATCCTTGCCCGATGCCGCGATAGGTCTTCTCAATATAAGGAATCAGCTCCTCGTTGATGGCCGAACCATACGGCCCGACGTTCGCCGAATCGACCGCATACGAGTCGTCGTAGTAAGGATTCGCATGTTGCACATACAGAATGATGACGCGCGGCAGCCTGCCCGAAACCCAGTCCTGATAGAACTTGTAGCCGTACTGTTCACGCACAAGCCCGCGCCCATGCTCCTCGCCTGCCTTGGGCGGTGTGGTCACAAACGGCATCGGTGCGCCGAACCCGGCATGGTAGTGGTCCTGATAGACCATCAGCGGGTAGTGCGCGCCGGGATGCTCATCGAAGCCGTCCGGCAACAGCACCCATGCGCCAAGATACATGTCGCGGCCCCAGAATTTGCTGAGCTTGTCGCTCTTGAAGCGAACATACTTCAGCCACTTCCCCGCCGGACTCTTCTCCGCCATCACAACCGGATCTTTGTGCGTGCCTTCAATCGGAGGAATCACCTTATCCAGCGTCAGCCGAATCGTCTTCGTGGACTTCGGATCAATGCGCAGCTTCACCGGAGCGTTGTAAGGATTGCCCGGCTTCGAGTACCAGTGCTGCCCTTCGCCTTTGTCCGGCGGCAGCCAGAGCACGCGACCATCGGCCAGATGAAACTGCTCGTAGATATTGAAGACAGCCTGCACCAGATAATCGCCCGCCGGAATCGCAGCGAGGTCGAGCGGATAGCCGACCGTCTTCTCATCAATTACAAGCGGCTGCCCGGCAGGCGTGCCGTCAGCATCCACGCCAAAGCCCTCGGCCGAGTCGTAGTCTTCATTCAACTGAAAGCGCGGTTCCTCGGCGGCGCGGCGGCCCGCCTGACCCGGCTCCGGTTTCGTCATGATGAGCACCAGATGGCCGTGCAGCTGTGCCTTCGACGGCACAGTCACTTCAATGCGAAGCTGCGCCTCGGCTGCTGCGATTGCGAAGAAGAAGATGGTTGCGATCAGGATGATTCGGCGCATGAAGATGGCCCTCGGTGCTGCGATAGCGTCCGCGCCAGTGTAGCCGAGAAGACGAAGCACGCGGGAGCGTTGCCGTATGAATTCTTCCGATGAGTTGATGAGCGCATGTCTTCAAGTGGCATCACAGCGCATAATAAGCAGAATGGCCCTTCGCTCCGGTTTCGTCTCCATCATTGGCCGCCCCAACGCGGGCAAGTCCACGCTGCTGAACGCCCTGCTGGGCCAGAAGCTCGCCATCGTCACGCACAAACCGCAGACGACGCGCACCCGCATTCACGGCGTGCTCGAAGTGCCGCTCCAGAAGAAGACGAAAGACGCCGCCGGACATCCCGCTGCGCAGATCGTGCTGGTAGATACGCCCGGCGTTCACAAGCCCTCGACACAGCTTGACCGCCGCATGATGCAGGAGGTCCACGACGCACTCGAGTCACGCGATGCAGTGCTGTTCATCGTCGATGCCACTCACCGGCTGGCAAAAGAATCGGACGCGGGCGCGAAGACAACCGGAAGAATGGCGATGTCCGCTGCCGAGGACAACTTCGCTCTGTCGCTGATTCAGAAGCTGGAGTGCCCGGTTATCCTGGTGCTGAACAAAATGGACGCCGTGCGCAAAGAAGAACTGCTGCCGCTGATTGCCCACTGGAGTTCACTGCACCCCTTCGCCGCCGTGATTCCCATCTCGGCGCGAAAGAAAGAAGGTCTGGACCTGCTGCTGGAAAAGATCGTCGGCCAGTTGAAAGAGGGCCAGCGGTACTTTCCGAAGCACCAGCTCACCGACCAGCCTGAACGCTTCCTCGTCGCTGAACTCATCCGCGAAAAAATTCTTCTGCTAACCGGCGAAGAGGTCCCCTACGCCGCCGCCGTCGTCATCGAAAAGTACGAAGAACCTGCCTCGATGAAGAAGACGCGCGACGGCAAGCTGCCAGTCACGAAGATCGCAGCCGCCATCTACTGCGAGCGCGTTGGCCAGAAAGCGATCCTGATCGGCAAGGGCGGCGAGATGCTCAAGCGCATCGGCACTGCGGCCCGCAAGGAGATCGAAAGCCTGCTGGGCACGCGCGTCTTTCTGGAGCTGTTCGTCAAGGTGCAGGAAGAGTGGCGCAGCTCACGCGGCTTCGTCGAAGACCTCGACTGGCGGCGGCAACTGGAACAGATTGCGGAAAAGCAGCAGGCGGAAGAGAAGTAGCTTACTCTTTCACGCTAACGCCCAACGCCTTCATCTTGCGATACAAATGACTGCGTTCAAGGCCAAGTCCTTCCGCCGTGCGGCTGACGTTACCATGATTTTCGTCGAGCTTTTTGAGGATGTAGTCGCGCTCATACGCCTCACGCGCTTCGAGCAGGCTGGAGAACTCCTCGCCGCGCACATTCGCGCGGCCTTCCGTCGGCTTCGCGGGGCCGCGATAGACGAGCATCGGCAGGTGTTTCCGCTCGATGCGCTGCACCTTCGGGTTGAGGATGATGACGCGCTCGACCAGATTGCGCAGCTCGCGCACGTTTCCGGGCCAGTGATACTGCTTAAGCGCAGCAAGCGCATCTTCGGTCATCTCGACATGCGGGCGCCCGTACTGCTGGCCGAACTGTTGCAGGAATTCCTTGACCAGCAGCGGAATATCCTCCTTGCGGTCGCGTAGCGGCGGCACATAAAACGGAATCACGTTGAGGCGATAGAAGAGGTCTTCGCGGAAGTTGCCGCGCGCAATCTCTTCTTCGAGGTCCTTGTTCGTCGCGGCGATAACGCGCACATCCACATGAATGGGATGCGACGCGCCCACAGGAAGAAATCTCTGTTCGTCGAGCGTGCGCAACACCTTGGCCTGCGTCTTGAGGCTCATGTCGCCCACTTCGTCGAGGAAGAGCGTGCCTCCGTCAGCGCGCTCGAAGGTGCCGCGCTTCTCCTGCGGGCCGCTGGTGCCGGAAGGCCCTGCTCCATGACGATAGCCGAAGAGTTCGCTCTCGATGTAGTCCTCGGGAATGGCAGCACAGTTGAGTTCGATGAAGGGACGGTCTCTGCGCAGGCTTTCGGCGTGCATGGCGCGGCCAATCAGTTCCTTGCCTGTGCCGCTCTCGCCAAAGATGAGCACGCGGCCGTTGGTGGGTGCCATCAATTTAATCTGCTGGCGCAGCGCCTTCATGGCGACGCTCTGGCCGGTGACGTTGCCCTTCGCGGCAAGCTGACGCGCGAACTCCGCATTGTCTTCGCGCATCTGCCGCGCCCGCATCGCGTTCTTTAACACAATCAGTGTGCGGTCGAGCGAAAGCGGTTTTTCGAGGAAGTCGTAAGCGCCGAGCTTGGTCGCCCGCACGGCGGACTCAATCGTTCCGTGGCCGCTGATGATGATGACCTCCGGCACGTTGGCCGCCTCCATCTGACGAATCTCCTGTAGCGCGCTCAGGCCATCGCGGTCGGGCAACCAGATGTCGAGCAGCACCACATCGTAGGCAGCGTCACGCAGCAGTTCAAGCGCCTCGGCGGCCGTCGCGCTCGTGGTGACGAGATAGCCTTCTTCCCGCAGGATGCTTTCGAGCGACTCGCGTATCTCGGCTTCGTCATCGACGATCAGGACGTGGTTCAATGCGTTCCTCCGTTGGCATTCGCCGCCGCGAGCATCTCTGCATCCGCCTCGACGCTGCTTGCGGTCCTCAGTTCGATGATGAACTTCGCTCCCACCGGCTCATTCTGCTCCGCGCGGATGGTGCCGCGGTGCTCCTGAATAATTTTGGCCGCAATGGCGAGACCCAGGCCGGTGCCGCGCTGCTTGGTCGAAAAGTAAGGCAGGAAGAGACGCTCGCGCATCTCGTCGGTCAGGCCGGAGCCGGTGTCGGCAATGGTGAGTTCCACGATGCCGTTCTCCAGCAGCGTGGTGCAGATGTAAAGCTCACGCAGCAGGCTCTGCTGCATGGCCTCTGCGGCGTTATCAATCAGGTTGCCGAACGCACGCTTCAGCGCCTCCGGATCCGCCATGACGAGCGGAAGTGTCGGATCCATCTTGCGAACGATGCGAATCGCCGTCATGCGTCCGGCAAAGAGCGCCAGCGAGTTCTCAATGATCGTATTGAGGTCCGCCGGCCTGGGCCGCGCCGTCGGAAATTCAGCCAGCGAGGCGAACTGATCTACCAGCGAGCGCATACTTTCGACCGACGATGTGATGACCTCGCTGCACCGGCGAATGATCGCAGGCGACGGCGAAGCGATCTCGCGCTCGGCAAGTGTGTTGCCCAGGCGGTCGATGTGGCGGTGAATCTGTTCGGCGCTGAGGCTGATCGGCGTCAGCGGATTCTTGATCTCGTGGGCCACGCGGCGCGCAACCTCCTTCCACGCCGACTGCTTCTGCGCGCGAAGAAGCTCGGTCGCGTTTTCAAGCACCAGCACATAGCCGCGATGCTCGCGCCGTGTGCGGTCGCTGGCGAGCGGCATCTCCAGCAGCGCGACAGTGGCGAGCAGGTTCATCGTGCCGCCGAAGCGGCCATGCGCGCTGCCCGCAATCTCGATCTCGCTTGAGTCTGACCCCATGCGGTGGCTCCGCCGGATCAACCGGTCCAGCACCTCGGCAACCTCCGGCGGGAAGACCTCCTCTATCAGCCTTCCAATAAAAGACCGCTGGCCGCCGGGGTCCATCATCTCGCTGAGCGCGCGATTGGCGAGGACGATTCGTCGCTCGGCGTCCAACGTAGCTACGCCATTGGGGATCGTTTCAAGCATCGTCTCAAGCTCACCGCGTCGTGCTTCAAGCGCGGCGTTGGCTGCGCTCAGTTGCACGGTCGAGTACTCGACGGCGCGGCGGCTGCCTTCGAGATCAGCAGCCATGTGGTTGAAGCTGCGCACCAGCTCGCCCAGTTCTTCAGTGGCGCTCTCGCCCACACGATGGCCGTAGTCGCCCGACGCAATCGCCTCCATCGCGTCCGCCAGCGCCTCAACGGGCTTCGTGACTTGCTTGGAGAGATGCAGCGCCAGCCAGCTTGATGCAAACAGCGCCAGACACGTCATCATCAGCAGAAGCAGCATGTAGAGGTTGCGAATCTGGTTGCGACTGCGGAAGATGATCCAGTAAGAATCGGCGGCCGTCCGCAGCGATTCCATCGTAGTCGACATGCCGTTCGGCATGGGAAGCCCGACCACGACGGTCTCTCCCGACTTGAGAGCCGCCGCTCCGAGAGCATAGTCCGTTCCTCCAACGCTGAAGACCGGCTCGTCCGCGCGTTTCGATGCAGTCAATATCTGGGCGTCGGTGGAGTCGCCCACGGCCACACTCGCGTGCCCTTTAACAGCCTCGCCTCCCTGCTCCGGCATCCACGTCTTGACCTGCGCCGTCGCGCCGCTGTGTTGCGGCATCTGGTAAGCCGCAACGGGAACGCCGTCCCGATAGATGAGGGCAAAGCCATTTTGCAGCGTGATGTCATGCCTGCGCAGTACGTCGTAGATCTCCTGCCGCTGCTCAGACTTATCTGTAGCGGCATCGGTGGGGGCAAAAACAGGCAGGCTCACAGCGATGGAGTCAGCCTCAGCCCTGGCGTTCGCCGTGGTGTACTGGGCCAGGTCGAGCGCCATCTGATTGCTGGCGTCGCGCATCTGCGTCACGGGCTGCGAAAACCAGCGGTCCACAGCGCGGTTCATCAGGCCGTAGCTGAAGAACGCCATGAAGGCGATCGGAAGAAGGCTCACTAGGACTGCGCCCAGCAGCATCCGCGTGCGCAGGCGCGTACCCATGACGCGGCTGCGCTGCTCGGCATAGAGCTTGAGCACGTTGCGCGCAAGCAGAATGAGGACCGTGACGAACAGAAGAAACGCCACCACCGAGAGACCCGTAAAAACAAAGATCTGCCCGGTCGTGGCTGGATTCAGAAACTTGACGTTGAAGGCCTGGAGCGCGACCAGCGTTGCGAGCAGCACCAGCAGGCACGTGCCCAGGGCGATGCTCCACAACTTTCGCCGGTTTGTCTCGTTCCGGCCCGTCTCGTTCGCCATACCGACCTCGGTGGTGCCACTATTTTAGCCAACCACCGCCTACTGGACGAGTGTCGTGACCGGCTTCCACTCGCGCTTCTGCGCGGCGGCCACAGCAGCATAGGTGAGCGTGCCGTCGAATGTATTGACGCCCTCCGCAATGCCTTTGTCCTCGCCGATAGCGGCCTTCGCGCCCATGCGCGCCAGCTTCAGCACATAGGGGAACGTCGCATTGGTCAGAGCAAGCGTCGAGGTGTTCGGCACCGCTGCCGGCATATTGGTCACACAGTAGTGGACCACGCCATCGACCTCGAACGAAGGGTCGCTATGTGTGGTGGGGTGCGCGGTCTCGATGCAGCCGCCCTGGTCGATGGCCACATCCACGACCACCGCGCCCTTCTTCATCTTCGACACCATCGCTTTGGTGACAATCTTCGGCGCGGCCGCTCCCGGAATCAGCACGCCGCCGATGACCAGATCGGCCTCGCGGACGGCCCGCTCGATGTTGTAACTGTTCGAGGCGACCGTAAACACACGCCCGTTGAAGATGTCGTCAATCTCGCGCAGCCGGTTCAGGTTCAGATCAATCAGCGTCACCTTCGCACCCAGGCCCAGCGCCATCTTCGCCGCGTTGGTGCCCACAATGCCTCCGCCGATGATGCACACATTGCCCGGAGGCACTCCCGGAACACCGCCCAGCAGCACGCCGCGCCCGCCATGTTCCTTCTCCAGATACGCCGCGCCCACCTGCACGCTCATGCGTCCGGCGACCTCGCTCATGGGCGTCAGCAGAGGCAATGCACCCGCGCGGTCGCGGACTGTCTCGTAGGCAATGCCCGTCACCTTCTTCGTCAGCAGCGCCTCGGTAAGATCGGGAACAGGCGCAAGGTGCAGATAGGTGAACAGCACCAGCCCTTCGCGGAAGTGGCGATACTCCGACTCGATCGGTTCCTTCACCTTGACGACCATCTCTGCAAGCCGCCAGACGTCGTGCGCCGAGCCCACAATCTCCGCACCGGCAGACTGATACTCATCGTCGGGCATAGCGGAAAGTGCGCCGGCGTTATGCTCCACCAGCACCTTGTGACCGGCCTCGACCAGCGCCTTCACACCGGCCGGTGTAATACCTACACGGCTCTCATGGTCTTTGACTTCCTTAGGCACTCCAATCATCATCGTTGTCTCCCATCAAACCGTCTTTGATTGTATCTACTTAGGCGACACATCGGCATTTGTCCCGGACGTGCCGCGCCGCATCATTTAGATTGAGCGCATGGCACAGACTTCCAGCACAGTTTCCGCCATGTCGCCGTCGCGTGCAGCAACGCGCAACCATCGATGGTTCGCCATGCCGGTGGCGGTCTCGCTTGTCATTGTCATCGCTGTCACATGGGCCTTCGGTATCCGCGAAACAAAGCCGCTTTTCACGCTCCGCAGTCTCGTTGGGCCAACCACCCAAAGCCTGCTCCATGGCGGCGGCCTCACAGTATGCACTGAGGTCATGGGGACCCCCGGCAATCCCATCTGCTTTCACTCCGCGCGGATGCCCATCCCTACGCTTGTGGTTGCGCTGGGCATCAGCCTGCTGGGGAATCATTATCTGCGGGTAGCCTTCTTCAAGGCATTGCTGCTGCTCTTCCCCCTCGAACTTGCAATGTATCTGGCATGGCGTCGAATGCCTGACCAAACGCCGCGCAGGATCACCGCCATCTTCCTTCTACTGGCTCCGTTTGCTGTTCCCGCATTTCTCGCATGCGTCGTCAACATGCAGGTCGAGGAGGGCTACACCTACAGCCTGCTTGCTCTTGCCGTTGCGATTCTCTTCTTTGCCGAAGAGCTGGACTTGCCGCTGACACTTCTCTTTGCAGTGACGCTCGACTGCCTCTTCCTGTCAAAGAGTTCGATGGCGCCGGCAGTGATCGTTCTTCTGATTGGCTACCTGCGAATGCAGCACAGATGGAAACTGCACCTGCTGGCAACCGCACTCATACTGACTGCTCCCGTTGGATGGGCCATCTATCAACACCACGCCGGCGGTCGCTACAGCCTGGGCACCAGCCTGGACGGCCTCAATCTGCACAAAGGCAACAATGCAGCTTTTCTCGATCACTATCCGCCTGCGCCGGGCGAGACGCTTGACGGCTTCGACCGGGACCTGAACCGGGGCCTCCACTTCGGCGATGAGTGGAGCTTCAACGACTATCATCTTCACGCCGCTGTCGAGTACATGCGTCTCCATCCGCGCGAGACTCTGCGCGGCGATCTGCGCAAGCTGGAGGTCGCGCTCGTCTCCATCCGGAAGATCGGCTCCCGGCAGGAGCACGGAGCCATGCTCGCCTGGGAGGTCGCGAGTCTCGTGTTCTTCCGGCTCATGCTGTGGACGGCGATCCTCGGTGCGCTCTATGCGGCAACCCGGCCTGCTCTGCCCGGCGACCCTTCCCTACGGACGGCAAGCTGGCTCTTTCTTGCGCTGGTGGCAGCCTGCCTCCTGCCCTATATTGCGGGCTTTGCATACACGCGGCACGTCAGCGTGCTCATCTACCCCGCCGCCTTGATGTGCTGCCGGATGCTGACGCACACTGGGCAAGTCTCGCGCTAACACCAAAGTAGGACAGGAATGCTTACTGGTTAGGTGACGGTGGAGAATCCCTGCTTGCAAAGGGACTACACTAGTGGGAGCCTCGTTTTCAGGCAACGACCTCTACAAATTCTCGGGAATTTTCTTATTTCATCTATGTCTTCAAACGGTTTTCAGATGCGGTACTCCCGCATACACAATATGCGGTCTCTCTTCAGCCTGTTTTCAAGCGACCTGGCCATTGACCTGGGCACGGCCAATACGCTTGTCTACGCGCACGGCAAGGGCATCATCGTCAACGAACCTTCGATCATCGCGGTCAACAAGATCACCAATGAGGTCGAGGCCGTGGGCAAGGAGGCCAAGGACATGCTCGGCCGCACGCCGGGCAACATCGTCGCCATCAAACCCATGAAGGACGGCGTCATCGCCGACTTCCGCCACACGGAGAAGATGCTGAACTACTTCATCCAGAAGGCGCACAACCGCAAGATGATGGTGCATCCGCGCATCGTCATCGGCGTGCCCTCCGAGATTACGCAGGTGGAAAAGCGCGCCGTCATGGACTCGGCCTACCGGGCCAAGGCCTCCGAGGTCCACCTGGTCGAGCAGGCCATGGTCGCGGCCATCGGCGCGGGCCTGCCCATTACCGAGCCGGGCGGCAACATGGTCGTCGATATCGGCGGCGGGACTACCGATATTGCCGTAATCTCGCTGGCAGGCATCGTCTACTCGCGCTCGGTCCGCATGGCCGGCAACCAGATGGACGAGGCCGTGATGACCTACCTGAAGCGGAAGTACAACCTGCTGATCGGCGAACGCACCGCCGAGCAGATCAAAATTTCGCTCGGGTCGGCTTATCCGCTGGACAAGCCTATCGAGATGGAGGTCAAGGGCCGCAACCTCATCGAGGGCGTTCCGAAGACCATCACCATCGAGGACTCAGAAATCCGCGAGGCGCTCTCGGAGTGCATCTCAACGATCATCAATGCGATTCGCGTGGCGCTCGAGCGGACGCCTCCGGAGCTTTCAGCCGACATCTCCGACCGCGGAATCGTGCTCACCGGCGGCGGCGCGCTCATCAAGAACCTCGACAAGCGCATCCGCGAAGAAACAGGCTTGCCGGTCTCGATTGCGGACGACCCGCTGGCCTCGGTCGTTCTAGGCACGGGCAAGATGCTCTCGGACTTCAACCTGCTCAGGAAGATCTCCATCGACTAAAGCTACGACTGCGGATCTGCGCGGATTTCACGGATAAAGACAAAAGCCTTATCCGCGAAATCCGTGTAAATCCGTGGTCGCTTTTAAATAGCCGCCGGGACCTGGACCTCCTGGCCTTTGTGGCGGGACTCATTAGACGGAATCACGCAGAGGTCGGAGCCGTAGCCGACGTGGACGTTCGAGATGGGGTCGGTGCCGGTGCGGACACAGTAGACGAAGGCGCGGGTGGCTGCGGTGGTGGGGTCTTCAGCGGTGGTGACTTCAACGGGTTTGCCGGGGCCGCGATACGGCATCTCGCCCGCTGGCTGGTAGGACGCGCTGGTGACAACGGCTTTGCCTGCGCCTTTGGCCGGGACGACGTGGGGCTTGTGCTTTGGCTCGTAGTAGAAGGTCGCGTCCAGCAGCGTGAGGTTCAGCGAGCCTTTGTCGCCGTAGACCCAGAGCTGGTCGCCCATCTTGGCATTGTTGGTCATCGAGGTGAAGATGCAGCGGCGGCCACCGGGGTAGGAGAGCACAGCCTGGACGTTGTCGTCGGTCTCGCGGCCGTCGTGCCAGTAGCAGATGGAGCCGGACGCAATCGCTGAGGTCGGGGTCGCGTCGAGGATCCAGTTGGCGATGTCCATGTGGTGCGAGCCGAGTTCGGCGAACAGGCCGAGCGACCACTCGTTGTAGAGACGCCAGTTGATAAGCCGTTCGAGCGAGGGGTCGGGCACGGGACGACGCCAGTTGTTGTTGCGGTTCCAGTAGGCCATGATGTGCGTGACCTCGCCGATCTCGCCCTGTTTGACGCGGGCGACGGCGGCGCGAATCCACGGCGAGTAGCGATATTGGTGGCCGATCTGGAAGATGCGCTTGTTGGCCTTGGTCGCTTCGACAATCCTGCGCGCGTCTTCGAGGTGGTAGGCCATCGCCTTTTCGCCGTAGACGTGGTGGCCGGATTCGAGTGCGGGGATGACGTGGCTGGCGTGCAGGCCGAGCGGCGTCGAGACGATGACCGCGTCGAGGTCTTTGCGGTCGAGCAGTTTGCGGAAGTCGGTATAGGACGGAACCTCGTATCCGCAGACCGCGTTCAGCTCGGCGAAGCGCGGCTGGTAGACGTCCGCCGCCGCGACAATCTTGACGCCGGGAACACGAAGGAAGTTGCGCACAAGCTCCTTGCCCCGGCTGCCCGGCCCGATGATGCCGATGCGGAACGGCGACGAGTCCGTGGTGCGGGCGATCTGGCGATCAGCTTCGGCCTCGGTCTTCGAGGTCGTTTGCGCAAACACCTGGCCAATGGCGGGGTCCGAGGCAAGGGTGGTGGCGGCGACGGCGGCAGAGATGCCACGGACGAATTCACGACGATCAATCATGGGGCTGGGGTCCTTTTTGTCTTGCTTGAGATTGGTTGCACGGCTGGCCTTTCCAGTGGATGGCCGTGCAGGAGGTCTGCGTAAAGATGAGCGCCTGGACTTTCGGCATGGTGCTGAGCAGGCGCTGGGATGCTGCGGGATTGAGTACGAAGACGACGGTCGAGAGCGCGTCGCTGTCCGTTGCGCTGGGGTCGATGACGGTGGTCTGGAGCACGCCTTCGACCGGGCGCATGGTGCGGGGATCGAAGATGTGGCAGTAGCGATGGCCGTTCTGGATGAAGAACTTCTGCGTGCAGGCCCCGGTGGAGAGCGACGTGTCCCGGATCTGAATGGTGCTGGCGATCTTGCCGGGGTGCTGCGGGTCGGGTACATCCACTGGCCATCCCGCCGCGCCCGGAATCGCGCCGATGGCGTAGAGCGTGCTGCCCCCTGCGTCGATGAACGCGGAGGTGATGCCTTGTGCGCGGAGGAGCTTCTCGACGCTTTCAACGGCGAAGCCCTTGCCGATACTGCCGGGGTCCAGCTCCATGGGCTGGTGTTGCGTGAACGAGACGCTGCGCGTCGCCGGGTCGAGCGCGATGTGCTGCCAGCCGATCTTGTCTTTGAGCGCGTCGAGTTCAGACTGCGGCGGAACGTGGCCTTGATGGAAGAAGAATCCCCACGCGCGCAGCAGCGGGCCGACGGTGATGTCGAATGCGCCGCCGGAGACGCGGCTCCAGTAGACGGAGCGCGTGAGGAAGCGGAAGGTTTCCGGGTCGGTGACGACCGGGCCTGAACCGGCCTCGCGGCTGATGCGGGAAAGTTCGCTGGACGGGCGGTAGTTGCTGAGCAGTGCTTCCAGGCGGTCGATCTCGTTGAACGCGGAGTTCATGGCCGTCTCCGCGCTGGTTTCGCTGGGCGCGTAGAGGTCGATGGTGAAGACGGTGCCCATCGCGGCGTGGGTCTGATGGAATCGCTGGAGCGCGGGCTGTGCGGCCAGCGGCGGGCTCAGCAGAGCCGTCAGCAATAGGGCCCGGATGCACTGCGTTGCGAGTTTTCGAGCGCGTCCCGCCAAATTCCCTACGCCTTCGGTTCAGTTGCAAGTGTGAACAATCATACGGAATGAGGGGCACGTTGGTCATCCGCGCGAGCGAGCGACCGTCTATGCGCTTGCAGACGAAGGGATCAGACTGACGTGGATGCGGTCGATGCGGCGGTCGGTCGAGGCGAGCACTTCGAGGCGCAGGCCGTCCTGCTCGACGACTTCGCCGGGCAGCGGGATGTGGCCGGCGATCTCGGAGACGAGGCCGCCAAGCGTTGTCGATTCGTAGTGCGCGGGCAGACGAAGCGCCGTCAGTTCATCGCGCTGATCATGCGGCGCGCCGTACTCTTCGGGCGAGTCGGCGGGATCGTGCGCGATGCTTTCTTCGGCGGGGCTGAGCTGCTCGCTGAAGAGGTCGCGCAGACGCGAGAGTTCAAACGTGCCGGGGACGATGAATGAGCCGTCGGGCTGGCGCTGGGGCGTGTCTTCGGCCTCAGGCTCGTCGTGCTCGTCGGCGATGCTGCCGACGATGGCCTCGATGAGGTCTTCGATGGTGACAAGGCCGGCCACATTCCCGTACTCGTCGATGACGATGCGCATGTGCTGTTTTTCGCGCTGCATCTCGCGCAGCAGCGCGGCAACTTTTTTCGTCTCGGGCACGAAGGCGACGGGGCGCTGAATCTCGGCGACCGTCCGGGCGCTGGCCTCGATGTCGAGCACCTGGAGAAGGTCGTGCGCGAAGGCGAGGCCGGTGATGTGGTCGAGCGAGCCTTCGTAGACCGGCACACGCGAGAAGGCGCTCTCGTTGATCTTCGCGGTGAACTCGCGCAGCGTCAGCGTGCCGGGGACGGCGAAGATCTCCGGGCGCGGCGTCATCACTTCGAGCACGATCTTGTCGCCGAACTCGACGGCAGAACGCACCAGCTCGCGGTCGGACTCTTCGAGGATGCCCTCCTCTTCACCGGCTTCGAGCAGCGCGTCCATTGCCTCGGAGGGACGATCTTCTTCAGCGGTGTCCTCGGGTTCGGCCAGCGCGGCAATGGAGAGCAGCAGGCCCAACAGCAGCGTGATCGGCAGGATGAGATAGAAGAGTGCCTGCAGGATGACGCGAATCCGCACGACCCACAGCCCGCGCGTGCGGGTGAAAAGCAATCGCGGAATGAACCAGTCGAAGAGGAGGATAAGCAGAATGATCTCGCAGGCCACGCGGACAATCTCCGCCACGCTCGGCGAGCGAGCCAACGTCGGCAAGAGAGCAGTCGTGTGCGTGTAGAGGCGCAGACCGGCAAAAAGCGCGATGGCGGCGAGCGCAAGCTGGCGCAGCACGGAGGCCGAGAGCGCGATTGATTCGCGGCCGAGGTGGAGACGCGGTTCGACGAGCCGCTCCCAGGCGTCGATGTTGTCCTGATACTCGCGGGCGAGGAACTTGCCCATCTCCGTGTAGATGCGGTCGGCGTAGGCGGCCAGCGCGAGGATGAAGAGCAGCACGATGAAGACGAGCGTGCCGATAAGGTTCGTACTCATGCGCGCCGCCCTGGCTTGTGCGCTGGTTGATGCGTACGCTCGATCAGCGTCGCGGGAAGGCGCAACCCGGCGCGGAGTTCAGCCTCGCGGGCCGCCATCTCGCCCTGATCGGTCTCGTGGTCCATGCCATTAAGATGCAGCAGACCGTGGAGGATGAGGACACGAATCTCTTCGGCGAGCGTGTGGCCGAACGACCGGGCCTGCCGCGCGGCGGTCTCGACGGAGATGGCGAGGTCTCCGGCGTGTTCGTCGGCTATTTCGGCTGGCGCAGGAAAGCTGAGGACGTCGGTCGGTTTGTTCTTGCCGCGAAAGGCGCGATTCAGGCGCTTGAGTTCGTCGTCAGTCGAGAGAAGAATATCGACCTCGCCCGCGAGGCCGATGGCGCGGCGGGCGCTTGAAGCGAAGCGTGACAGGGCTGACTTCGAGAGCGCCTGCGATTCCGCAGCCGGGTCGATGGTGATCATGGCTCGACCTGCTTCGCCGGCGGCGATTGGAGCGAGTAGACGCGGACGTAGTCTACGAGCATCGTCTGCGGGAAGACGGTCGTGGCGTCGGGGTTGCCGGGCCAGCGGCCTCCTACGGCGAGGTTGAGGATGATGAAGAAGGGGTGGTCGTAGACCCACTTCGTTCCCGGCGGGAGATCCGCAGGAGTGCGGTGGGCGACGAGGTGCTTGTCGAAGTAAAACTTGATGTCGTTCGGCGACCACTCGACGGCGTAGGTGTGGAAGCCGGAGTTGACGGTCTCGCCGGGTGGCAGCGTGAATTTGGCGGAGATGCCGTGCGCGCCGCTGTAACCGGGCCCATGCAGGGTTGAGTACATGGTGTCCGTCGCGCCGATGGTTTCAAGGATGTCGATCTCGCCGCAGTTGGGCCAGTGGTTCGTCTCGATGTCGTTGCCGAGCAGCCAGAAGGCGGGCCAGGTGCCTTTGCCGATGGGCAGCTTGATGCGGGCCTCGAAGCGTCCGTAGGCCTGGCTGAAGTGGCCGAGCGTGCGGATGCGGCCCGAGGTGTAGTGGCGCGGGATGCCGTCTTTGCCGGTGAAGTCTTCGCTGCGGGCGGTGATGACGAGGTTGCCGTGCTGCTGTTCGACGTTGGCAGGGCGATCTGTGTAGGTCTCCTGCTCGTCGTTGCCGTGGCCGCTGCCGCCGGTCTCGAAGGACCACTTCGCCGGATCGGGCGAGGAGCCGCTGGGGCCATTGAACTCGTCGCTCCACGTGAGCTGCCATTTCGAGGGCGCGGGCTGCTGGGCACGAGCGGCTTCGACGGGGCTGAGCAGCAGGGCGAGGCAAAGCAGCTTGTGGAGGATGTGGCTTGGAGGCTCAGCAATCATTGGTCGGGTCGGTTCCTCAACATCGACAAAAATTCTGTATCTTCCTTCGCGGTGCAGGCGCCTCGCAAGCGAAGATCCGTGCCGCTACGAGCAAAATGCGGGGATTCTTCGCTGCGCTCAGAATGACAGGCAAAAAACATCAACAGAGGGCTACGCGCCCTCTGCTGATGATGGTATCGCATGGAACCGAAGCTATTGCGGCTTCGGCAGAGGCTGCGGAGCGGTAGCCGGGACGATGGCCGGTTCGAGCGTGGCTGATTCGCCGAGCGCGAGCGGGAGTTGCTGCTGGGCGCGGCCGTAGCTGTCGTAGGCGCGGACGATGCGCTGAACGAGTTGATGACGTACCACGTCCACGTCCTCGAAGTGGCAGAAGCGGATGCCTTCGACGCCGTCGAGCACATGAATCGCTTCGAGCAGCCCGGATCTCTTTGGGTTGGGCAGGTCGGTCTGGGTCAGGTCGCCGGTGATGACGGCCTTCGAGTTGTTTCCCATGCGGGTGAGAAACATCTTCATCTGCTCAGTGGTGGTGTTCTGGGCCTCGTCCATGATGATGAAGGCATCGTTGAGGGTGCGTCCGCGCATGAAGGCGAGCGGGGCAACCTCGATGACGTTGGTCTCGAGCATCTTGTCGACGCGCGGCGGATCGAGCATGTCATAGAGCGCGTCGTAGAGCGGGCGCAGGTAGGGATCGACCTTCTCCTGCAGACTGCCGGGAAGGAAGCCGAGTCGCTCGCCTGCTTCGACGGCGGGGCGGACGAGGATGATGCGGCTGACTTTTTTGGCCATGAGCGCGGCGACGGCCATCGCTACGGCAAGGTAGGTCTTGCCGGTGCCGGCGGGGCCGAGGCCGAAGGTCATGTCGCACTGCTCGATGGCTTCGACATACTTGCGCTGGTTGGGCGAGCGAGGCTGCACCATGCGCTTGATGCCGGCGGAGCGTTGCTTGCCGGTCTCGACGAGCGCGCGGAGGTTGACGGAGGGGTCTGAGACGACGAGCCGCAACATGCCGTTGAGTTCGCCGTTGTGCAGATTGACGCCGATTCTGCGGAGGTAGTCGAAGTCGTTAAAGATTTGTTCCACGCGGGCGATGCTGTCGGGCTCGCCGGTGACGTGGATGGCGTCGGAGCGGAGATCGATCGTGACGTTGAGTTTGTCCTCCAGGAGCCGGAGGTTTTCATCGTGGGTCCCATAGAGGGGCTCAATGCCAGGCGTGATTTCCATGGTTTTTTTAATCAAGTAGTGTGCTGACCTCCGTCAGGCGAAGCTGGGTTGCCGGCCCTGTTGATTAGACAGGCCAGCGGGGCTGAAGGTTGCTGATCGTGCAGATGTCGGGCAGGGGGTTGGGTTTTGAGGGTGGCTCGGACCGGGATGGCGAAAGGCACCAATCGAGTACCAAAGATGGGCACAGAGTAGAACGCGCGGGGTGGGCCGTCAAGTGGCATTTGCTGGTTCATTTCATGTTTGCTGTTGATGATGCAATCCCAGGGTTTCTGCGGTTGACCGGCGGCGCGGAGTTTCGTAGACTTAGAAGTTGCAGGGAGTGCGGCAGGTTGTGTTCTGACCGGCCTGGGCCTGCACCCCATCCCCGTTACCAATCTTTAGGGTTGAGAGAAGAGAGTTTATGGCAAATCATGTTTCGTCGTTGAAGCGCGCACGTCAGACCGAGACCAAGACCGCGGTGAACCGCGCTAACCGCAGCAAGCTGCGTGGCACGCTGCGTTCGCTGCGCGAGGCCATCGCGGCCGGTGACAAGGCCACGCTGGGCAAGGCGTACAGCGAGACGGTCTCGGTGCTCGATAAGAGCGTGCAGAAGGGCGTTCTTCACAAGAACACGGCCAGCCGCTACAAGAGCCGCCTGAATGCTAGGGTCAAAGCCGTCTCTGTGAAGAAGTCGGCTTAAGAACTTTCTGATTCTGGAAGGCGCAGGAGCGTGGCCACGGGCTACGCTCCTGCGCCTTTTTGTTTTGCGGGAGGGGTACTCCCCTCGGTTACTTTTTCGCAAAGTCCTTTTAACAAAGGAGTTAGGTTCGGACTACCTTCGCTTGCCCGGCATAACGTGTTTATTATGAATGCTTTAACT